>JBDTTS010000115.1:0-7061 GCA_039930525.1 Actinomycetes bacterium
GCGTGCGGCGGAGCGAGTTGCCGAGCGTGTAGCCGAAGCCAGGCTCGAGCGGCTCAAGAATGAACCGCGAACGGTTTTCGTTGACAACTTCTTCGGCCAATGACGGCCGCTGTGCAATCAGCACGGGTAACTACCTCCGGGTCAGGACGCCCACTATTTGACGCCTCGATCAGGTGCAGTGCTCAGCGGCTGCCGAGCCCTGCTTGTCGAGCTGCTACTTGGAGTAGAGCTCAACGATCAGCTGCTCCTGCAGCTGAGAGTCGATCTGCTGCCGCACTGGCAACGTGTGAACCAAAATGCGCATCTGTGACGGGATGGCCTCAAGCCACGCCGGCACCTCTCGCTCACCGGCTTCGGCGCGTGCCACGACGAACGGCGTCAGTTCGACCGAACTGGGCCGAACCTCGACGATGTCGCTGTCAGAGACTCGGAACGAGGGAACGTCGACCTTGCCGCCGTTGACCATGATGTGGCCGTGGCGCACGAGCTGGCGTCCCATGTCGCGTGACTTGGCGAAGCCAGCGCGGTAGACGACGTTGTCGAGCCGCGATTCGAGAATGCGCAGCAGGTTGTCGCCCGTCTTGCCCTTCTTTTGGTTGGCCTCTTCGTAGTAACCGCGGAACTGGCGCTCGAAGATGCCATAGATCTGCTTGGCCTTCTGCTTCTCGCGAAGCTGCAGCAGGTACTCGCTGTCCTTGCTGCGTCCACGACCGTGCTGGCCGGGAGGGTAGGGGCGTGCCTCGAACGGACACTTGGCGCTGTCGCACTTGCTGCCCTTGAGGAAAAGCTTCATCTTTGCGCGACGGCACTTGCGGCAGTCGGCTCCGGTGTACCTAGCCATGAAAGTTTCTGCTCCTGCTTCGAAGGGGAATCAGACGCGACGGCGCTTGGGCGGCCGGCATCCGTTGAATGGAACGGGGGTGACGTCCTGGATGGAACCGACCTCAAGGCCAGCTGCCTGCAGGGCGCGGATCGCGGTCTCACGGCCGGAGCCAGGACCCTTGACGAAGACGTCGACTTTGCGCATGCCGTGCTCCTGCGCCCGGCGGGCGGCAGCCTCAGCGGTCATCTGCGCCGCGAACGGCGTCGACTTGCGGGAGCCCTTGAAGCCGACCTGGCCTGCGGACGCCCAAGCGATCACTGCACCCGCTGGGTCGGTGATCGAGACGATCGTGTTGTTGAACGTGCTCTTGATGTGAGCGTGCCCGTGGGCAACGTTCTTCTTTTCTTTGCGACGCACCTTCTTGGCGCCGGTCTTTGCCTTAGGGGGCATGTTCTTCTACTCCTGGAGGTGATCGGTCCGCATCGTTGCGCCCGCTTCTCGGGCTGCGGAACGTGCGACTACTACTTGGTGACCTTCTTCTTGCCGGCGACAGCCTTGCGCGGACCCTTGCGGCCCCGAGCGTTGGTGTGCGTGCGCTGCCCACGGACGGGGAGTCCGCGGCGGTGGCGAATGCCCTCATAGCTGCCGATCTCGACCTTGCGGCGGATGTCGGCGGCCACCTCACGGCGGAGGTCACCCTCGATCTGATACTTGCCCTCGATCCAGTCGCGCAGCTTGACCAGCTGTTCGTCGGTGAGGTCTGCAGAGCGCATGTTGGGGTCGACGCCGGTTGCGGCGAGCGTCTCCTTCGAGCGCGTACGGCCAATACCGTAGATATAGGTCAGGGCGATCTCCATACGCTTTTCGCGCGGGAGGTCAACGCCCACAAGGCGAGCCATGGTGCTCCTCTTTCAGTGCCGAAGGTCTGTCGGCCGCACCGGCCCGCGTGCCGTTGCCGGCGTACGGTCTCCGGCCTTCGTCCGGAGGTGGCGTCCTGCAGGGGTCAGTGTCGAGACACAGATCCCGCAGGGGTCGGGTGCAGCCCTTGAGTAACTTTCTGGGACTTGCTGGTTATTCAGTTGTGAAGCGCCGGACGTGAAGTCAGGTCAGCCCTGGCGCTGCTTGTGACGCAGGTTCTCGCAGATCACCATGACGCGACCGTGCCGGCGAATCACCTTGCACTTGTCACAGATCGGCTTGACGCTTGGGTTGACCTTCATCGTGCTACTCCGGGGCTGCGTAGGGTTCGGCGCGTCGACCCGACGGTCGTCGCTCGAGAGCTCGTGCTGGTGTTACTTGTACCGGTAGACAATGCGTCCACGCGTGAGGTCGTACGGGCTGAGCTCCACCACGACGCGGTCCTCGGGGAGGATCCGGATGTAGTGCTGGCGCATCTTGCCGCTGATGTGCGCGAGAACCTTGTGGCCATTGGTGAGCTCAACCCGGAACATCGCGTTGGGAAGAGACTCAACGACGGTGCCCTCGATCTCGATGGCACCTTCTTTCTTGGCCATGGTTCCTTTCGCGCCCTCACGGGCGTTCACCTCGGGGTTCGGTACAAGGAGTGCTGCTGGTGAAGAAGGCTACGACACCGTTCGCGCGCCAGCCCCAGCCGCGGGGCGCGACGAATCAGCGGCGTAAAGCCGACAAGCACAGGAGTCTACGGGAGAGGGGAGGCCAAAGGCCAATCCGGCCCTTGCCTACACACCACCGGCCGCTCGGTTCCCCTATGACCGGGTGGAGAGCTCGGCCGGTGGGGGCTGATCGGCCGCGACGCGGGCGCGTTCGGCCCTGTCGTAGGCGTACGACCCCTTTGCCACCACCCCCGTGGCGACGACTGCAGCTGCCATGGCCCACCAGGTCACGGTGGCGGCAACTCCGGCGGCGAGGAGCAGAACCTGCGTGTTGACGATCAGGATGAGTCCCCCGACCATCGTTCCCATCACGTGGTGAGGCAGGCGTCCGGCGAGCCGGGCTGCGAAGGGGGCGACGATGACCCCACCGGTGATCAAGCCCAGCACGGCGAACCACGGCATGTCGTTCTCCAGCTTCTCGGCCCCGGTGAGAAACCCGGCCGAGGCAGACAGCGCGACAAAGAACTCAGCGGCGTTGACACTACCGACCACCTTTCGCGGCTCAAGGTTGGTCACCGTCATCAGTGACGGGGTCACGACCGGACCCCATCCGCCACCTCCTAGCGAGTCGACCCCCCCGCCCACAGCTCCGATCGGCGAGAGCCACCATGCGGTGTGCCCTCCGCGGGGCGCCGGGATCAGTCGACGGTTGAAGCCAAATCGAAGGAAGATCACCAGTCCAAGAAAGAGCAACAGACCCGACATCCACGTCTTGGCCGCCGCGAGACTGAGGTTGACGAGTACGACGGCGCCGATGAACGCCATGATCGATCCCGGAACGGCAACCCGCAGAAACGTTGCGGTGTCGACGTTTCCGCGCCGCCAGTGCGTCAGACCGCTGACCAACGTCGTCGGCAGCTTCGCCGCGTGTGTGGCCGCTGACGCGGCAGCCGCAGTGACGCCCATCGAGAGCAGAATCGTGGCTGAGGTGACCCCGAAGCCCATGCCGAGCGTCCCGTCGACCAGCTGGGCCGCCCCACCGGCGAGCGCGAATGCGGCGAAGAACCACATGATTGACACCTTTCCCTAGCGAGTTAGTGGGCAATACTGCCACACACTCCGGAAAACGCACAATCCCCACTGACATAGTCGGGATTGGCCGCAATCCGTCTTTCCCTATGCCGCACGGCTAGAAACCTCAACCTGCGGTCGAGCAGAGTGGCAACACCATGTACGTCGGCGGCCGCTTCACCAATGTCGACCGCGTGCGCCGCCCGGCCATCGTCAAGCTCGACCTGCAGACCGGAGAGCGCATCACCGCGTTTGACCCGCCCTTCAAGGCTGGGTGGCTCGACAACCGGTACGGACGAGACAACGAGGGCATACTTCCTAGCCACCGAATCTGGCCTCAGGCATGTCAGCGACGGGCAGCGGTTTGCTAGCGCGTACCACCGTGGCATCGTCTTTACGCCTCTGCCCTCGGCGGGTACTCCAGCAGCCTCGTTATCGCCTCGGAGTGGGGACGCCGAGAGCGGTGAGCCTCTCGGCTCCCCCGTCGTGGGCTGTCGTCACCCAGGGGCCATCTGCGGTGATCGCAACTGTGTGCTCGAAGTGTGCCGACCAACGACCGTCGACAGTGACGACCGTCCATTCATCGTCGAGCGTCTTAGTGTGCCGACCACCGAGGTTGACCATCGGTTCGATGGCCAGCGCCATGCCGACCATCAGCTTCGGCCCGTGACCGGGCTGCCCGTAGTTGGGCACGCTCGGATCCATGTGCATTGACGATCCGATCCCGTGCCCGACGTACTCCTCGACGATGCCGTACTCTCCCGACGCCTGTACGTGCGCCTCGACAGCGTGTCCGATGTCGCTGAGCCGACCGCCCGCACACGCCTTGGCGATTCCACGCCAGAGGGCGGTCTCGGTGACGTCGAGCAGTTGGGCCACCTCGGGCGAAGGTTCACCCACCACCAGAGACAGGGCCGCGTCACCGTGCCAGCCGTCGACGATGGCACCGCAGTCGATCGAGACGACATCGCCGTCCTCGATGACTCGGGGTCCGGGGATGCCATGCACGATCTCGTCATTGACCGAGGTGCAGATCACTCCAGGGAACCCGTGATAACCGAGGAACGAGGGCTTGGCGCCCGCCGACGCGATCGAGTCACGGGCGATGGCGTCAAGGTCCATGGTCGTCATCCCGGCAGTGGCGGCGTCTCGCAGTCGCTGCAAGGTGTCGGCAACAACCAGCCCCGCAGCCCGCATGCGGTCGAACTGCTCAGGGTTCTTCAGCTCAATCGCGTTCTTGCGGCTAAACATCTCAGGTTTTCAACGCCTCGAGGATTCGGGCCGTCACGTCGTCGATGGAGCCGAGCCCGTCGACACTGTGAAGCAACCCGCGCTCTTGGTAGTAGCCCACCAATGGTTCGGTCTCAGACGCATACACCTCGAGCCGGTGTCGGATGACGTCGTCGGTGTCGTCAGATCTGCCCTGACCTCGCGACAAGAGACGCTCGACGACGTGCTCTGCGTCGACGACGAGCTCGACCACAGCATCAAGCGCAGCTCCGCAGCCATCGAGATACCGGGCGAGCACGTCAGCCTGACTGACGTTTCGGGGATACCCGTCGAGCAAGAAGCCTCCAGCGGCGTCCGTCTCGGAGAGTCGACCCGCCACCATGGCGTTCGTGACTTCGTCGGGCACCAGTTGGCCAGCGTCCATGTAGCTCTGGGCCTGCAGTCCGAGGGAGGTGGCCTGCCCGACATTGGCGCGAAAGATGTCGCCGGTCGAGATCTTGGGGACACCAAGTTGATCGGCGATGACCTCTGCCTGGGTTCCCTTGCCAGCCCCGGGCGGGCCGACCAACACCAGCCGCACTAGCGCAAGAACCCTTCATAGGAGCGCTGCTGAAGCTGGCTTTCGATCTGCTTCACCGTGTCGAGCCCGACTCCGACCATAATCAGAATGGATGTGCCGCCGAAGAGGAAGTTCTGCCCCTGACCGAAGCTGGCGAAAACCACGATCGGAATGACGGCGATCGACGCGAGGTATACCGCGCCCACTGCGGTGAGTCGCGTCAGTACGTAGTCGAGGTACTCAGCGGTCGGACGTCCGGCCCGGATTCCCGGGATGAAGCCGCCGTACTTCTTCATGTTGTCAGCGATGTCGTCTGAGTTGAACGTGATGGCGACATAGAAGTACGTGAAGAAGACCGTGAGCGCGAAGAATAGGAGGGCGTACCAGGCTCCGCTGCCCCGGACGAGGTGAGTTTGCACCCAGTTGTTGATGGCGCCGGTGTTGCCGCTCAGTGTCACGAAGAGAACCGGCAGATAGAGCATCGACGACGCAAAGATGACCGGTATGACGCCCGCCTGGTTCACCTTGATCGGGATGTAGGTCGACGAGCCGCCGTACTGGCGTCGTCCCACCATGCGTTTGGCGTACTGCACGGGTATGCGCCGCTGAGCCTGCTCCATCAAGACCACGAAGGCGACCACCGCAAGGCCGACAGCGATGACAACGAGGAAGGTCCAGGCTCCGCGACTGGCGTAGATGGAGCTCAGCTGACCGGGGAAGCCAGCGATGATCGAGGTGAAGATCATCAACGACATACCGTTGCCGATACCGCGGTCAGTGATGAGCTCGCCGAGCCACATGACCATGGCAGTACCAGCCGTCATGATCGCAATCATCGTGAAGGTGATCGTGATCGAGCTGTCAGGAATGATCGGTTCGGGACACCCCTGCAGCAACTGGCCGGAGCGTGCCAGCGCGATGATGCCGGTGGACTGCAGGATCGCAAGCCCGATCGTGAGGTAGCGCGTGTACTGCGTAATTTTCGCAGTGCCCGCCTGTCCCTCCTTCTTCAGGGTTTCCAGCCGCGGGATGACGACGGTGAGCAGCTGCAGAATGATGCTCGCGGTGATGTACGGCATGATCCCCAGCGCGAAAATCGACAGTTGCAGCAGCGCTCCACCACTGAACAGATTGATCAGTCGGTAGAGGCTGTCACCCTCGACGGCGGTGAGACAGCGCTGCACCGCCGGATAGTCGACCCCTGGGGTCGGAACGAAGGCTCCGACGCGGTAGATCGCGATCATCGACAGCGTGAAGAGCATCTTCGTGCGCAGGTCGGGCGTGCGGAACGCCTGACCGAACACTCGCAGCATCACAGCTGGTCCTCCCCGCGCATGGTCATCTCCGGGACCCTAACAGCCGAGCCCAGAAGCGATCGCGGGGCTCGGCATGGGCCTAGAGCTCGGTGGTCGAACCGCCAGCGGCGGTGATCTTGCTCTTGGCAGTCTCAGAGAACTTGTGCGCCGTGATCTGGAGGGCGACCGAGATGTCACCGTTGCCCAGGATTTTCACCGGACGGTCCTTGCGCACCGCACCGGCGGCGACCAGTTCGTCGACGCCGACCGCTCCACCCTTGGGAAAAAGCCCCTCGAGTTTGGCGAGGTTGACAACCTGAAACTCGACGCGGTTACGGTTCTTGAAACCACGAAGCTTCGGAAGCCGCATGTGAAGCGGCATCTGCCCACCCTCGAAGCCAGCCGGTACCTGGTAGCGAGCCTTGGTGCCCTTAGTACCGCGACCAGCAGTCTTACCCTTCGAGCCCTCGCCTCGACCCACGCGGGTCTTGGCCGTCTTCGCACCCGGT
>JBDTTS010000116.1:0-6861 GCA_039930525.1 Actinomycetes bacterium
GGCTCGAGGTGCCCGTCACCGAGGCCAAGCAGGCGAAGGTGCTGGGCAACGGCCCTGAAGCCGCTCCCGCCGTCGTTGAGATCTTCAAGCAGATCGGAGTGATCTGACATGGTGCTAGTTCTAGTCGACTATGAGAACGGCGAGATCGACGAGGCTTCGCTGCAGGCGGTGACGTACGGGCGAGAGCTGGCGGCTTCCACCGGTGAGCCGCTGGAAGCGCTCGTCATTGGCGACGCAAGTGCCGCGAGCGCCCTTGGTGCCTACGGCGTCGCCACTGTGCACGTGGCAGTGCACGACGGGCTCTCCAACTACGCACCTGTCGCGGCAGCGCGCGCGACGTCCCAACTCGCATCACGGACCGGCGCCTCGGTGGTGCTCGCCGCCGGGTCTGCACGCGGCAACGAGGTAATCGCTCACGTTGGCGCAATTACCGACCTGCCAGTTGCCGCCGACTGCGTCAAGGTGACGCCCGGTTCACCCACGCAGGTGGTGCGCGCTCGTTGGGGCGGAAGCCTGATCGAAGAGGCGAACCTGCACGGGTCTCCGGCACTCGTGACGCTGGTGCCACACACGGTGGCCGCTGAACCTGGCGGCTCCGGCGCCGGCGAGGTCGCCGAGTTCACGCCAGAGTTGTCGGATGCCGATCTGGTGGTGGTCGCCAAGCTGGCCGAGGCCGCCGAGGAGTCGTCCGGGGTCTCGCTCGCCGACGCCAAGGTGGTCGTGTCCGGTGGGCGCGGTGTCGGTAGCGCCGAAGGATTCGCTCCGTTGGAGGAGCTCGCCGAGCTACTCGGTGGCACCGTCGGCTGCTCGCGCGTTGTCACTGGCAACGGTTGGCGTCCGCACACCGAGCAGGTGGGCCAGACCGGCACCAAGGTCGCGCCCGACCTCTACATCGCCTGCGGCATCAGCGGAGCCACACAACACATCGCCGGATGTCGCAACGCCAAGACGATGATCGTCATCAACACCGACCCTGAAGCCGCGATCATGGGCTACGCCGACTACGCCATCATCGGCGACGTCAGCAAAGTGCTGCCAGCGATCGTTGAGGCGACCCAGAAGGCCAAGGCTGGCTGACGTTCGTAGCTAGCCGCTCCGTGAGGACTAAGTTCTTGCATGAAGATGACAAAGAAGCCGACGGCGGCAGCCAAGGCTCGGAGGGCCAAAGCCGGCTGAGCAATCTCAAACGGCTAGCTAGCCCTTGAACGGTTCCTTGGCCAGGTTGGTCTTGACCAGTTTGCCGTCCTCTAGCGCAACGGTCTTGGTGACAATCAAGTCGGGGCAGCACGCAGGGGTGCCACGGGTGAAGCCGTATCCGGTGAGCGAGAGCTCTCCACGGACGTACTTCGCCTTCTTGAGGTCGATGAACTCCTTCGGGGACAAGGCGAGCCCGACGTACTCGGGGCCATCGATACCCGCGATGTACACGAGAACCGAGCTGGGACTCCCACTCGCCCCGCTGCACACGACGTGGATCGACACCGACTCGTAGGACGCAAGTTCACCCCTCGCGGCTACGTCAGCAGTGACCTGGAACCCGCGGTAGGTGGCCTCCCCGTTCACGAACTTGACGGTCGGCACGCGTGCGAAACACGGAACTGGGTACTCGCTGCCACCCCATCCGACCTCCGGAAGCTGCGACGCCGCGCTCGGCGTCGGCTCGGGCGAATCGCTCGCATCAGGTTCCGACGCCGTGCACCCTGCGAGGAGCGCGGCCGCGAGAAAGCACACACCCAAGGCCCTTGGCACTGGCGCAAGCGTCATCGACTGTCTCCTCTAGTCACCGCCCTGCCCACGGTAGACCCCGTACGCGCTGCGCCACGTGGTCAAATCGCCACCGTGTGCAAAGTCGAAGTCTGCTGCATCGGGCAGAGCGGTCGCCGCGGGCGTCCGTTCAGCGCCCACATCCGCATCCTTTCGGTAGCTAGGCCAGCGCGGCGACGGCGGACGCCACTGAGGCGCGCAGGGCCCGACGAACACGCGCCACTGCCACACGATCGGTGCGCAGCTCGACGACCCGGATTCCCCCTCCTCGCGGATCCAGCACCGCGTCCAACGCAGCACCGACGGTCTCCGCTCGTGTGTGTGGAGTCTGCGTGGCACCGCACCACGCGGCGAAGTCGACGCCGTGTGGCGTACCGAAGACACGCTCGAAAGCGTCGGCGTGATCCTCCTGCCCCTGTTCGAGGATGCCGAAGATTGCGCCGCCGTCGTTGTTGACGACCACGATCGTGAGGTCGGGTTCAGGTTCGTCGGGACCAAGCACTAGACCATTCGCGTCGTGCAGCGCGGTCAGATCGCCCATGAGTGCAAAGGCACGGCCACCGCCGTCACGCTGCCAGGCAAGCGCTGCCCCGACTGCGCTCGACACGGTCCCGTCGATACCTGCTGACCCGCGGTTGGCCAGCACCGTGACACCTTCGCGAGGAGCAGCCGCGATGAAGACATCACGCACAGGCATCGACGACCCGAGATACAGCATCGCGTCGGCGGGGATCCCAGCGTGCAGGGCGCGTGCGAGGCCCAGTTCTGCGGCATCCTCGCCGTCCAACACTTGCTCAAGCGCCGCGCTCACCGCCGACTCGCCGTCCTGCCACAGAGCGAGCCACTCAGCGTCGGGCTCGTGGTGGCCGTCAGCTGCGGGCAGGCCCGGCAACACCTGAGTCGCCGAGCGTGTTGCGTCTGCCCAGTTAGTCGTCGCGGCCACAACTGTGACCGATGAGCGGGCGTCGCGCAGCAGGGCAAGCACGGCTCGCGACAAGGTCGGTCGCCCGACAACCAAAATCTGGTCGGGGCGGGCGGCGTCTACAAACGATTCGGCCTCGAGCAGCAGACCACCGGTCGAGATGGCGTTCGGGCCGCGGCGGGCATTGCCGCTGGGCTCGCTGATCACCGGCCAGCCGTGCTCCTCGGCCAAGATCGACGCCGCGCGGCCCATGGCCGGGCTCGTGTCGCCGACGATGACGAGTGTTCGCGATGGGAGTCGAATGTTGGGCGCCACCGCCGCCGGAGCCTCGGCCGACGTCCAGGGCGCGCCGTGCTCGCGTCCGCCCAACGGCTCTGGCCAGTCGAACGTGCCATCGGGAACGAGAGGTTCGCGGAAAGCGAGGTTGAGATGCACGGGCCCAGGGTTGCGGGTGAGGGTGCCTGAGGCCGCAGCGCACGCACGCCCGGCCAACGCACGCCAGTACGCGGTGAGGCCAGTGACCTTCTCGGGGGTACCAACCTCTGCAAAGAGTCGGACGGCATCGCCGAAGAGCTTCACCTGGTCGATCGTCTGGTTCGCACCCGTCGCCCGCAGCTCCGGCGGCCGGTCAGCGGTGAGTAACAGCAGCGGAACACCGGACTGGTCAGCCTCGACAACCGCTGGATGAAGATTCGCCGCGGCAGTTCCCGATGTCGTCACAACAGGGACCGGACTGCCGGACGCCTTCGCGAGCCCCAGCGCCAAAAACCCCGCGCTGCGCTCGTCGATACGGACGTGCAGCCGGAGGCGTCCCTCTTCTTCGAGCGCATAGAACGCAAGTGCGAGCGCCGTCGATCGCGAACCGGGCGCCAGCACCACCTCTCGAACGCCGCAGCGCAGCAGCTCATCGGCCAGCACGGTGGCCAGCGCGGTGGACGGGTTCATAGGTGCCTTTCGACCGTGAATCGCTGGCTCATCGGGCGCACAAAGATGACGGGCTGACTGTATCGACAGCCCAGAGCGCCGAATCGATCGGCGGATCGAGGGAATTTGTTGGCTCGCCCTCAAGCCGGTCAGCGCCGAACAATCCCCGGCACCGTGAATCGACTACCCATCGACCAGGGAACTCCGGGCATCTGCCAAGCGCTGGCACCAATCAGAAATTCTGGTCGTGGACATGGCCACCGATCCCACCGCGTCCGGCGTTGGCGATCGAGGCAGAACACTTAACTCGCCGTTCATCGGCAGGAGCCGCTCAGTAGCAACGTCGCCGCCAAGTAGCCGACCGGAGCCGAGCCCACAGGCGTAGGGCAGTTCGGGCAGGCACGCGCCCAGTGCCAGCCCCGCGGCCAGTCCGACTGACGAGTCGAGTGCCGACGAGACGACGCAAGGCAGACCGTAGGTCTCGGCAATCGCGAGTGCCGGGCGGACGCCACCTAGTGGCGGCACCTTGAGCACGAGCACATCAGCCGCCTCGCGCAGCCCGACGACGCGATGCGGATCGTCCGCCTTGCGGAGGGCTTCGTCGATCGCGATGGGGACGTCAACGACGAGCCGCAGCGCAGCACACTCGGCCAGCGACGCGCAAGGCTGCTCGACGTACTCGAGGGTGAACTTGCCCAATTCAAGGAACGCGGTGCGGGCTTGGTTCGGCGACCACGCTCCGTTGGCGTCGATGCGTAGGCGTCCAGCGTCGCCGAGAACGTCACGAACCGCACCAACCCGCGCGACGTCGTCGGCCAGCGACTGACCCGGTTCGGCGACCTTGACCTTGACCGTCGTGCACTTGGCCCCCCTCGCCATCGCAGCCGCTTCGTCGGGCCCGACTGCCGGGATGATGGCGTTGACCGGCACTGTTTCGCGAACAGCATCCGGCCACCCGATCCACGCAGCCTCGATCGCCGCCGACAACCAGCGGGCCGACTCGCCGGCACCGTACTCGGGGAAAGGGGCGAACTCGCCCCACCCCGCTGGGCCGCGGAGCAGCAGCCCTTCGCGCAGCTGCGTCCCGCGGAAAGGCGTGGTCAGCGGAATCGAGAACCCGAGAGCCCCGTCCAGCAACTCATCCGCGGTCGGGAACATGAGAACTACGGGCGCTTCGGGAACTTGCCGAAGTCTGGTTTGCGCTTGGCGACATACGCATCGCGCCCTTCTTGCGCCTCTTGCGTCATGTAGAAGAGCAAGGTCGCGTCACCTGCCAGTTGCTGGACGCCAGCGAGGCCGTCGTCCGCGGCGTTGAGCGACGCCTTCAGCATGCGCAGCGCCAGCGGCGAGTGCTCAAGCATCTCACGGCACCACTGCACCGTCTCGATCTCGAGGTCTTCGATCGGGACAACTGCGTTGACCAGGCCCCAATCGAGGGCGGTGGCCGCGTCGTACTGACGGCAGAGGAACCAAATCTCTCGCGCGCGCTTCTGTCCGACGTGACGCGCCAACAGGCCAGAGCCGTAGCCGCCGTCGAACGAGCCAACCTTCGGACCGGTCTGCTGAAAGCGTGCGTTCTCTGCGGCGATTGAGAGGTCGCACACGACGTGCAAGACGTGTCCGCCGCCGACCGCGTAGCCGGCGATCATCGCGACGACAGGTTTCGGCGTCCGGCGAATCTGCACCTGTAGGTCGAGAACGTTGAGGCGTCCGATGCCCTTGTGCGCCACCTCGTCGTCGCCGATGTAGCCGTCGTCGCCGCGGATACGCTGATCGCCGCCAGAGCAGAACGCCTTGTCGCCCTTGCCGGTGAGAATAATGACGCCGATCTCGTCGTCGTCACGAGCTCGGTCGAAGGCGTCGGTGAGCTCAAAGAGCGTCTGCGGCCGGAACGCGTTGCGCACCTCGGGGCGGTTGATCGTGATCTTGGCGATGCCCTCGGCGGTGTGGTACTCGATGTCTTTGTACTCGGCCGGCTTGACCCAGTCGGCGCCTGGCCTGATCGTGGTGGCCGCGTCGGGGTGGTCGGGGGTAGCGGCCTGGCCGGGTTGGTCACTCATCGGGCGCTCCTGTTCGATCGGCTCCCCAGCGTACGGGCGTCACGCTCGACGTGCCCGACCGGCTCTACGTGGCCGGACGCGCAAGAATGCAGCCGTGACGCCTACCGATGCTGTCGACCTTGAGATCGTCGACGCGCCTCGTACCAGCGATGAGGTGGCGGCCTTCGTTCCTCGTCTGGCCCGAGCGCTCGCGGGTGGCGAGCCGCTGATGCCGGTTCCGGCGTCCGGCGTCGAACGCGACCGACTGCTCGAGGGGGCCCGGGACGCCCAGGTGCCACACGGCACGGCCCTGGTCGTCCCCACGTCTGGCAGTACTGGCGCGCCGCGTCTGGCCCAGCTGTCGGGGTTGGCACTTGTTGCATCGGCCGACGCGACGCAGCGCGCACTGGGCGGGCCCGGCCGCTGGCTGTTGTCGCTGCCGACGACCCACATCGCCGGGCTGCAGGTGCTCGTACGGTCGCTGCGGTCACAGCGCGACCCCGTCGTGGTCGACGCGACCGACGGCTTCACGGCAGCCTCGTTCGTTGAGGCGGTCGCCTCTCTCGACAAGGCTGCCTCCGAGCTGCCGCACTACACGTCGCTGGTGCCTACTCAGCTGCAACGACTGTTGGACGACGGCGCCGGCCTCGAAGCGCTGTGGGAACTCGATGCCGTGCTGGTTGGCGGGGCCGCAGTGCCCGGAGCGCTGCTCGACCGCGCACGCGACGCCGGCGTAACAGTCGTCCGTACCTACGGCATGACCGAGACGTGTGGCGGCTGCGTCTACGACGGCGTTCCGTTGGACGGAGTCGACGTCGCGGTCGACGCCTCAGGGCGCGTGAGCATCGCCGGACCCGTGTTGTTCGACCGGTACCTCGGCGCGTCCAAACCTGCCGTGGTCGACGGCTGGTTCACGACGAACGACATCGGGCGCCAGGTCGACGGCGTCCTGCATGTTGACGGCCGAGCAGACAACATAATTGTGAGCGGAGGCGTCAACGTGCCGGCCGAAGCCGTCGAACGCGCCCTGTTTGGAGTCGCAGAAATCGGCGAAGCGATCGTGATTGGCGTGCCAGACGAGGAATGGGGCGACCGCGTGGTGGCCATGGTGACCGCAAAGGAAGCCATCGAAGTCGCTGTCGTTCGTGAGGCGTTGCAAGTCGTCGTGCCGGCCGCCTGGATGCCGCGCGACGTCCTCACCTTGGAGGCGCT
>JBDTTS010000117.1:0-6858 GCA_039930525.1 Actinomycetes bacterium
GCGTCATTGAGTTCGCCAGCCTCCATCGTCTCGATCTGCTCGGGTGTAAAGAAGACGATGTCGAGACGCTCCAACCCGGCCTCTTGCGCCGAGGGCTCGATCCCCTTGACCGCGGTGTGGTAGCCGATGTAGGAGAGCTCTTCCAGCGACACCTTGGGGTCGAGGACGTAGTTGATCCAGGCGTAGGCCGCGTTGGGGTTCTTTACGCCAACGGGGATGCACCAGTTGTCCATCCAGATCTCAGTGCGCGGGGTGGGCAAGACCCACTTCCAGTTGTCACCGCCCGAGTCGATGATTCCCTGTCGAGCATCGCCGTTCCATGCATGTGACAACCAGTAACTTCCCTCGGCGATACCGCCACCTCCTGGGTAGGAGTCAAAGCGCTTCACGTGCGGTGCCATCTGGTTGACCATGTAGTCCTGACAGGCATCGAGCTGTGCCTCGTCGGTGGTCATCCAGTCGATGTCGTTGGCCCAGAAGTAGAGCCCACACAGGTTGTCAGGGCTGTCGAGGATGGAGACCTGGCCACTCGCCTCGCCCGTCGCTACATCGAGGAAGTCCTGCCAGGTCGACATCTCGGTGCTGATTTTGGAACTGTCGTAGGCATAGCCGGTGGTTCCCCATGCCTTGGGCACCGAGTACTTGTTCCCCGGGTCCCAGGGCTGGTCGAGGTACGCCTCATCGACGTTCTCGAAGTTCGTGAGCCGTGACAGATCAAGCTCTTCCAACAGGTCGTTCTCAACCATCTGAGGAACGAAGGGGCCAGTCGGCACCACGAGGTCGAAGCCGCCGGTGCCCTTGGCCGCAATGAGCTTGCTGATCATTTGCTCGTTGGAGTTGTACGAGTCCAACTGCATCGTGGGCCCGAACTCTTTGGTGAACGATTTCAGCACCTTCGGGCTGTCGTATTCACCCCAGGTGTACATGAACAGCTGGTCCTCGAGAGGTCCATCGGCGCTACCACTGGGCGAGCCTGTTGATTCCTCGTCGCTGCCGCAAGCAGTCAAAAAGACTGAGCTACCGACAACGGTGGCACCCGCGCCAGCCAGAAAGGCCCGGCGCGAAACCTGCTCAACCACGCTGCTCGGTGCGAGAAGCCGAACTGATTCCTCTGGTGATGTCATGGTCTTCGTCCCTTCATGAGCTCAGTGGTTACTGAGCGGATTCGGCTACTTGAGCACCGGCCGCTGGATCGGCCAGCACGATATCTGCTTGGTCGGCGTTGAAAACGTGCACCTGATCTGCTGCCCACGAGCACCACACCTCTGAACCCGGCATCAACCGGGGTGCCGACACTCGAGGCAGCACGGCCAAGATCTCTTTGCCCTGGGGTGTCAGCACGACGAACTGAATCACGTCGCCAAGGTGCGAAACGGCCGCCAACTGACCCCTCACCCGGTTTTCGGTGCTCGAGGGAGGTTCTGCTTCGGTGACATGAACAGCCTCGGGACGTACAGCCGCCAACGCAGCCTCGCCTGCCCGGGCCGTAGAGTCGTCGCGGTCGGATGCAAGGACCAGTCCATCTGCCTGGACGGACCTCGCGCCATCTTCAGCATCGCCGGCGAAGAAGTTCTGACGTCCGATGAACCCGGCCACAAAGGCCGAAGCCGGACGCTCATAGATGGTGTACGGATCGGACAGCTGCTCGATTCGACCGTCGAGCATGACGGCGATGCGGTCGCTCATCGAGAGCGCCTCTTCTTGGTCGTGCGTGACAAAGATGAAGGTGATGCCCAGCTGCGACTGGAGAAGCTTGAGTTCGATCTGCATCTCCTCGCGGAGCTGTCGGTCCAGGGCTCCGAGCGGCTCGTCGAGGAGCAGGACGCTGGGCCGGTTGACGAGCGCGCGGGCGAGCGCGACTCGCTGCTGCTGACCACCAGACATCTGGCGGGGCTTTCGCTCAGCCAGAGCCGTCATCTTGACCATGTCGAGCGCCTCGGTCACTCGCTGGCTCGTCTCAGCCTTACCGACCCGCTTCTGACGGAGTCCGTAGGCCACGTTCTCAGCAACGGTCATGTGCGGGAACAGGGCGTAGGCCTGGAAGACAGTGTTTACGTCTCGTTTGTGGGGCGGAACCCGATCGACGGACTCACCTGAGATGAGAACTTCGCCGACCGTCGGCTCTTCGAAACCGGCCAGCATCCGGAGAGTGGTGGTCTTACCGCACCCGCTAGGCCCAAGCAGAGACATAAACTCGCCTGCCTGGATCACCAAGTCGAGGTCGTCGACCGCGACAAAGTCCCCAAATTTCTTAGTCACGCTGCTCAACTGCACTGAGCCCTTGACCGAACCCGAAACAACCTCGGCTACCACTCGATCCCGCTCCTCATCTCGATCCCCAGCAGGACCGATGAAGCCGACGCAGACGTCGCGCTGAACGCCACTGAGTCAATCAGAAACTCGGTCACGAGTGACCCCTTCGCGTCCAAGTCGTTACCTCGTGTCGTAATGAGGGTCACTTTCTGTAGTCGACGAGGTCAGGCCGGGCGCTCGTACACAATTTCTCCGGCCGAGATTGTCCAGTCGATCATTGCTGACGCCACCGGGTCGGCGCCTTCGGCGAAGAAGTTGCGATCGACGACGGCGAGGTCGGCCCGCATTCCAGGGGCCAACCGACCGCTCTCCTCGTCGTGATTGACGTATGCGGTACCCGACGTGAACGCTGCCACGGCATCGGCAAGGGCGACGCGCTCCTCCGGAACGAAGACGCGGGCATCGAGATCGTGAGGATTCCGGCGATTGACCATGACGTCGATCTCTTCGAGCGGGTTGGCACTGGTCACGGACCAGTCGCTCCCCCCGGCGAGACGAGCACCAGCCCGCATCATCGATGCAAACGGATACATCTGGTCGACGCGGTCCTGCCCCAAGAACGGAACAGTCAACTCGTCCATCTGCGCATCGCTCTGTGCCCACAGCGGCTGGCAGTTCGCAATGGCGCCAACCTCGGCGAACCGCCCGATGTCGTCGGGATGCACCATCTGGACATGGGCGATGTGGTGTCGATGATCGGTCATCCCGTTCGCAGCCCGGGCGGCTGCCACCGCGTCGAGTGCGTTGCGCACCGCTCGATCGCCGATAGCGTGCATGTGAACCTGGAACCCGAGTCGGTCCAGTTCGGTGACGGCCGACGCGAGCAGGTCGCGCTCGACGTACGACAGTCCCTGGTTACTGGTGTGTCCACCACATCCGTCGCAGTACGGCTCAAGCAGGGCTCCGGTGTAGTTCTCGAGCACACCGTCGGTCATGATCTTGACGGTCGTGGCGTGGTAGTTGCCCACGACCCCGTTCTCACGCTGCGTCAGAAACTGCGGAATCTGATCAAGGCCTTGGTGACGGTCCCACCACAGCGCCCCGACGACCCGAGCTGTGAGACGTCCGTCTGCGGCCAGCGCGCGGTAGGCCTCATGAGTTCCCGGCGTCACCCAGGCGTCCTGCCAGGCGGTGATGCCCAGTGAATGCAGATGCCGCTGAGCGTTCAAGATCGCCGCTTCCCACTCCTCGCGCGACGGCAGGGGAACGAACGTGTCGTTGAACGTGTAGGCGGCGCCCTCGTGAAGCATTCCCGTCGGCTCGCCCGTTGCGACGTCCCGCTCGATCCGGCCGTCGGACGGGTCGGAAGTGTCCTTGGTGATCCCGGCCCGTTCAAGGGCAACGGAGTTGACCCAGGCGCCGTGGACGTCTTTGTTGAACAAAAATACCGGCCGATCCGGAACGATCGCATCGAGGTCTTCCTTGGTGGGCAGGCCGCCGGGGAAGCTCTCCATCGCCCATCCTCCGCCGACAATCCAAGGCTCGTCCGGATTCTCCTGCGCGTAGCGGCTGATGGTCGCTAGGTAGGCATCGCGACCGATCACATCGTTGAGCCAGACCCGCAGCCGATTATGACCGGCGAACGGACTGTGGATGTGTGCATCCTGGAAACCGGGAAGAACCAAACGTCCCGATAGCGACATCACTTCAGTGGATGGACCGCGGAGGTCGGCGAGGTCGCCGGCGATGTCTCCAAGGGCCATCACTCGTCCGTCCTTGATCGCGATCTCCTTGGCCCACGACCTCCCTTCGTCATTGCAGTACACGGTGGCGTCGGTGAGCAAGAGGTCAGCAACCGGAGAAGTAGGCATGCCACGCATCCTTTCTGTCTGCTTCGGTCGGTGGCAAGTGCCTCAGACATCGAGTGTCAGGAAGGCGACGTTCACGGCGTCACCAGCAGAACGGAAGTACTACTCGACTGGCGGGAACCTAGGGGAGTCAGAAAGAACCTCTCACCCAAGGAGATCTCATGTTCCGCACGAAGAGCACCATCGCGACCGATTCACCGGCCAAGACCACAGGAACTGCAATCACGTCTCTCCGCGCGCTGACGGTCGGCGCCGCAACCGTCCTGCTCAGCCTCGCAGTCGTCGCCCCGGCTAGCGCCGCCGCAATCGCGCCAGCCACCAGCCAGGCGATCAGCTCCACCAGCAGCGGCACCTCAACCGACACCTCAACCGACACCTCTGCGAGAAGTTACGGATGCGTGTCGAACTACGAGTGGAACCACTTCTACATCGGCAATGGCAAGAACCAGGTCGAGCACTTCTTCGGCACGCGTGGTTGGACGGTGTGGTCGAACGGCTACTACGGCGTGAAGAAGTACTACGCCTGCGGCTCCTACTACACCGTCGTGAAGGTCAAGTACCGCTGGACCGGATCCCGATGGGTCGTCAAGAACGCCTACAGGTACCACCGCTGAGCCAACGCCACTGCCGGGTCACCTGGCGTCGATCACCTCAACCAACGGGATCGGCGCCAGGTGGATCTACCTCGGTAGACCAAACATCAGACATACCCCCAAGGTCCGCAAACCACGGACCAACTACCACTGAAGGAGCAGATCATGCAGTTCCCCGCCCGCACTATCGCCAAGGTCACGGCCGTCGGCATCGCACTCGCTGGCGCCATCTCCCTATCCCCGGCAGCAGCTCAGGCTGAGGACACTGCCGACCAGGTTGAACCGAGAACGCAGTCGGCCATCGTCTATCTCGAGACGACGTGGTCCGGCAGAGTGTTCGACACCTTTAAGTACGACGGAGAACAGATGGGCTACCTTCGTGACAAGCCCTTCACCGTGACCAACAGGTGCACCGGCTTCGTCGTGAACTCCTCTGGCTACATAGTCACCGCCGGTCACTGCGTTGAGCAAAGCGATGACGTCAAGCAGAACCTCATCAGTCAGGCAGCTGCATGGCGCTTCCCTAACGACCCGTCGGCCGACGACCTCACGTTCAAGCAGTACCTGGGTCTGGTGATGGACGACTACCGCGTCGAAGGGACGGACCGCAGGGGACGCCCAGACCGCGTGGTGGACGCTGCCTTCGGCATCGCCCTGTCTGGTGAGTCATCTGGTTCTTCGCTGCCGGCGCGTGTGCTGTCGGTCAAGGGATTCGACAAGGGCGACGTCGCACTTCTCAAGGTCGAACGCGATGAGCTGCCCTCCCTTGAGCTTGCCACTGACAGTGAGATCGACGTCCGCGACCCCGTGGTCTCGATCGGATTCCCCCTCTCGGTCGATCTCGTGACTGACGCGGACTTCCAGCCGAGCTACAAGGACGGCACGGTGAGTTCGGTGAAGACCATCAGCGATGGTCTGCTCGAGGTATATGAAGTCAACGCTGATGTCTCTGGCGGCATGAGCGGTGGTCCCACCGTCAACGAGGAGGGCCAGGTGATCGGGCTGAACAGCTTCGGAGTTCGGGGCGAGCCCCAAGCGTTCAACTTCGTGCGACCGGCTCAGATCATTCAGGAGATGCTCAACGATGAGGGGGTGGCCAACGAGATCGGCGAGGTACAGGGGAGCTTCGAGGCGGGCCTTGATGCCTACTTCAGCGGTGACAAGGAGTCGGCAGTCAGTCATCTTGACGATGTCCTGGCTCAGTCGCCGTCACACGAGCTCGCCCAGGAGTACCTCGCCAAGGCTTCTCAGTTGCCGGATGCGCCAGCCGAGGACAGCGGGGGCCACACCGGGCTCATCGTCGGCGTTGTTCTCGTCGCGCTCACCCTGCTGGCCGGACTCATGGGCGGGGTAGCAGTTCTCGTCTTCTGGCTGGTTCGCAAGCAGCGTCAGGCATCGGTCAGCCACGAGGGGCCGCGGAGCGAAGCCGCGCTGGAGGTGTCGAACGCCTGAGGGTCCAAGTGCGAGAGAGCCGACCAAGTCCGCTTGGTCGGCTCTCTCGTGCGCTCCCCGTCAGCGAGCCCTGCGCGAAAGCTCGGTGGGGTTGAGCACCTCAATCCGGCCGCGCCCCACCACGATCAAGCCGGCGTCCTGCAAGCTCATCAGCTCCTTGTTTGTCGTTGGTCGAGTGGTGCCGGCGAGCCCGGCGATGTCTTCTTGTGTGACCGGCAGAGTCACTCGTTCGCCGTCCACGGCGTACATGGTGTGCAGATCCATCAGCCGGCGCCTGATGCGTTTGGGGACCGGCAGGTAGAGCGCCTCAACCAGCTGATGCGATAGGCGCCGAACCTCGCTCGTCATCATCGCGGTCATGGCCCGCTCGATCTCGGGATTGCGGCGGCGCAATCCCGAGAAGGCATCAGCACCAATCACCAAAGTCTCAGCTCGCTCCACCGCGCGCACCGTTGCGAGCCGGGCACCGGGAGCAACCAGCGCCAGCTCGCCGAAATGGCCCCCAGGACCCACGACCCGCACCGTGGCAACATCACCTTGCGGGGTAGTGATCCGAATGAAGACGTGCCCAGACACGATCAGGTGCACGGTGTCCGCTGGGTCGCCCTCATGGAAGATGACCTCGCCTCGGCCAAACGAGCGACGGCGCGCCTGCTCCACAAGCTGAGTGCGGTCGGCCCTGTCCAAGGGTT
>JBDTTS010000118.1:0-6835 GCA_039930525.1 Actinomycetes bacterium
CGCCACAACGTGGGTTTTCAGGTCGTAGAGCGACTGGCTGACGGTGGCAGGTTCACGTCAAACAAACGTGCCAAGGCTCACACCTGGGAGGGGCGCGTCCAGGGTCGTCGAGTGGTGTTGGTCAAACCCACCACCTACATGAACGACATTGGCCAAGCCGTTGCCCCGCTCTGCTCGTACTACAAGGCCGAACCTGAACATCTCATTGCGGTTCATGATGAGCTCGATCTGCCGTTCGGGGCGCTCCGTGTGAAGTGGGGTGGTGGCGACAACGGGCACAACGGACTCAAATCCATGCGAAAGTCGCTGGGCACCGGAGATTTCTTCCGTGCCCGGGTTGGTATCGGTCGCCCCCCTGGACGCATGGAGGCCGCCGCTTTCGTGCTCCGCGACTTCACGAGCTCAGAGCGGCGAGAGGTTCCTGAGGTGGTCGAGCGGGTGGCCGACGCGGTGGTGTCTTTGATGCACAACGGGCTCGAATCCACTCAGTCCCAGTTCAATAACTGACCCGATCACCAGCTGTTCCGAGGCGAGAGGGACACGATGAGGACGCAACGAATCGGCCAGGCGGCCGGCATCACGGCAGTGGTACTTTCTGCCGCGCTCGTTCCCTTGGTCGTCGGAAATCCAGCACCCGCCACGGCGACGCGGGTCATCGACGGCTCGTCCTTCGAGCGCTCCCTCAAGGGGTGGACGCGCGCCAACAACGTGACCCGTCTGGATCGCGTCACCTGGGGGCGCGGAACGAACAGTTCAGCTGCCCGTCTGCGGCCGCCCAAGGATCGGTCCGCGACGGTTGGGATCACCGATGCACCCGCCTTGGTCCCCTCGACTCAGGCAAGATCTCGATACGTGGCGCACGTGTGGGTGAAAGCATCTCGCGATGCCCTGCAGTCGGGGCCAATCAAGATTCGGCTGTCACTCGGCGAGCTGACGACCAAGGGGCGCGGCCCAACGGGTTGGCGCATGGCGCATCTGACCAACGCTCGTTGGAAGCGGGTCGTTGTTCCGCTGACCTCTCGCCGAGACGGTCGACGCCTTGACGTCACGGTGCGGGCGATCGACGTTCCGCGTGGTGGGGCAGTGCTCGTCGACGATGTGCGGATCAAGCGTGCCTCTCGTCCATCGACCTCGAATCGATCGCTTGCCGGAACCCGATTTGGGGCGAGCGTCGACGAAGGACGACTCGATTGGCAGCAGGCGCTTCACCGGTCCGACCGTCGCTATACGCGCATGGATGTCGTCCGGGTCTTCGAACCCTTTATCCGCGACGGTTGGAGTGGTCGGCTCGGTGACGTCAACCGCCCAGTGGCGGTCTCGTTCGCCTCGCCGCCAGGCGAGGTGCTCTCTGGACGTCACGACGCCACGCTTCGGGCCTGGTTCCGCGATGCTCCGAATCGCACTCCGGTGTGGTGGACGTACTGGCATGAGCCCGAAGACGACATCGACGCCGGCAAGATGACGGCCCGTCGGTACCGAGCGGCGTGGCGCCACATCAACTCCATTGCACGCCAAGCCGGTGGCAACAACCTGCATCCGACCTTGATCCTGATGGCGTGGACAGCGAAACCGGCGTCGGGTCGTACGGTGCGCGACTACTATCCAGGCGATTTCATCGATGTGATGGCGTGGGATGGGTACAACCCGCCGGGGGCGACCGGGTACGCATCACCGAAGGCGATTTTTGGACCGGCAACTGCAAAGACGAAACGATTCGGAAACCGCTTCTCTATCGCAGAGCTGGGTAGCGTGCTGGTGCCTGGCGACGAGGGCAGTAGGCGTTCACAGTGGCTGATCAGTACCGCGCGGTACGCCGCCAAGCAGAACGCCGCGTACGTCACCTACTGGAATGCCAAGATCCCGGGCGAGAACTATCAACTGTTCGAGGCGCCCTCGCGCTTAGCCTGGCGTTCGGTGGTCAATGACTAGCCCGTCGCGATGGTGCGGGCTCTAGAGCCCGCGTCCTGATCGGTGGAGCTGGCGTAAGACCCAGTCAGGTGAGAGCAGCCCAGACGCGACGCCGAGTGCGAGGTAGGCACGCGGCTCGTTCGGCCGGCGACGCAGTGCCCGCAGGGCCCACCTTGCACCTTGACGACGCTCGTGATCGGCGGCCGTGGCGAAGGCAATCTGTCCCATCACGCGCGCCTCGCCGGCCGGTACGTCGGCGAACTCTGGATAGCGATCGAGCAGCCAGGGCAATGCCTCTCGAATTGTCGACCAACGTGCGGTGAAAAATGACGCTTGTGACCACAACACGCGCACGCCGATGACCCGAACATTGATGACTGGGTGACTTCGCGCCGCACGGAGCAGGAACTCGTAGTCTTCGGCGTAGCTGCCGGGGATTGCCTCTTCCACCAATCCAAATCCGTCAACCACCGCCTTTCGCTTCATGAGGAACGTTGACGGGTGAAGTTCAGTGAGGCGATCCCTGAGCAGGTCAGACAACGTGATCTCGCGTTGATCAAGCACACGAAAGTGGGACGTGCCGTCGTAGCAGACGTCGATGCCGCAGCAGACGATTTCCGCAGTGGGATGATCGTCCATGGCTTGCACCTGCAGCGCCAGTTTGTTCGGCAGCCAGGTGTCGTCGTCGTCGCAGAAGGCGACCAATGTAGCGTCGGCGGCGAGGAGCCCAGTGTTTCGCGCTCCGGCCAACCCCGGAGTACGGGTATTTGTGATGACCTGGACGCGACGTGACGCGCTCACTCCGAGACTCAGGTCGGATACCAGGGACGGGTCAGGCGCGGACTGGTCGTAGACGACCAGAACACAGATAACGCCGGCGTAGTCAGACGCGAGTACGGACGACACCGCTTCTCGCAGGAGTTGAGGTCGATCGCGAGTGGCGACGATGACGTCGACGTCGGGAGTGGGATTCATCGGGCCTTGGACCCGTAGCCGTAGTGACGCTGCAGAGGAAAGGTCAAGGCGTTGACCAATCGCCGACGAGAGGATGGCATGTCTCCGAGCCACGTTTGGTCAGACCGGATTTTGATGTCCCCTGATAAAAAGCGCATGGGGTTTCCGGCGACCGTGTGGGAAGGCTCGACAGTGAGGGTGTCGCCATCGAGGAACTGCAGCACGTCGGCATCGTCACCGATTTCAGCGAATCTGGCAGCCGCGAGAAGAGAGTCTTTGGGGGCTTCGACGAAGTCCTCATATCGGATCCTGAGATAGGGGTGCCGTCTTCCTAGCTGCTCGATGACCGCGTTCTGCACGTCCCAAAGGACCGCTGCTTTCGCTGGCCCGTAGACAGGCATGGGCAGACCACCAGCTTCTGGACGCGCGACCTTCTTGGCCCAGGCGTGCGCCACAGCGCGGCTGTCGCGCACTACGTGCAGGATGCGTAGATCAATGCCGGGGGTCTGCGCGAGCATCAGCGCATAGGACGCGTGTTTGCTTGAGTCGATGATCGTCCGCGCCCCCGATACTTCGGCCATCGCGCGATAGAGCCGAGACATTCGGGCGACGTAGGCCGCGTGGCGTCGCTGGTAGTGCGGTGAGAGCCCCGGTCGAAGCAGTAATGGGATGTAGCGGTTGCGGTCGACCGAGTACCGCAGGGCGATTGCTTCTTCGGCGTCGAGAGCGCTCCATCCGCCGAAAGCAGCCTCGCCCACGTCCTGCCAGAACGGACAGGCACCGAAAGGAACTCCGCACCCGCAGAGCTCATTGTCACGAAGGCCGCGGTCCCATAGGTGAACGGTCTCACCGACACTCAGGACGCCCGGCAGCTCGCCGAGGGCACGCTCGAGCAACGTCGTGCCGCTTCGACCTTGTCCGCCGATGTAGACCACCCGCAGTGGATCGGCCACCTCAGAAGTGGAGCCAGGGAGCTCGCCGATCAGTTCGCCGAGCCTGTGTACCGCTGGAGGGAGTGCGACCTGGGTGGGGGCATCGGTGCGGACCTGCGCGACCGCGGCGTTGACAAGTGCATCAAGTTCGTCCACGTCGTTGGCGGAGTGGACGAGGCCCCCTTCGCCCAGTCGTTGGGTGAATCGTTGCTGGTGCCCGTCGACGTGCTCGCCTCGGCCGGGGTCGCGGGGAAAGCAGATGGGAATGAGTCCGCTTCGGCGAACTTCGGTGATCGTTGCCGGCCCGCCGTGGCACACCACGGCGTCGGCTCTGGCGATCTCGGTCTGCAGCTGGGAGTAGTCGAGGAGTCGCGAGCGCTCTGCGCAAACCGGTGGGCGAGCAGCCCCGTATTGGATGAACACTTCGTGTTCGGGATGCCGTTGTGCAAAGCCATCGGCCCAGTCGACAAGTCGCTGAAAGGGGTGGAAGTCAGTACCGACGCTGACCAGAATGCGACTCATAGCAACGGCCCCACCAAGACGGAGTCCTTGTACAAGCGTTGCTGCTCCTCCCACTGCACGCAGAACAACGTGCTCAGCGGACGGCAGAGTCGCCCGGTCAAGGTTTTGCTGTCGATGCGGTCGTACACCTCGATGTAGACCGTTGGTATCCCTGTGGCGCGCGCCATGGCGAAGAACGGGTAGGCGACCGCCGCTCCCGTGGAGACAACAACCTGGGGTTTGTACTCGCGCATCACCTTCCGGGCTAGCGCGGCGTTGCGGGCCAGGTTGGGCAGGTTGCGGGTGGTGGGGTGATGAGCCCAGGTGACATCTTCGGCGACCAGCTGAGAGACCGCGTCGGCGGTGTCGAACGTCACCCAGTGCCGCAGGTTTCGAGGCCACAGTGGCGCCAACGCTATGAGTTGGGCCAGATGACCGCCGCTTGAACCCACCAGAAGTGCGCGACCGGTAAGGCCCTTCAGTGCCTGCACGCTTCCCCCGGCCTGTGCGTCGTCGTGTGAGTTGGTCCCATTCTTGCGCGCGGCCGGTCCCGAGGCTCAGGCACTGTCAAAGACCCGGCAAATGGGTGAAGCCAAATGGGTGAACGCTGGTCAAGGTGATGCGTTCTTGCGGCTCCGAAGGGCAGCAGCTAGCTCAGCCAGGTGCAGTTGATGGCGGAACACCCGAGCAAACCCGACGTAGAGTGCCAAGCAGAGTAAACAGCTCAGGGCGAGCGACGCCCAGGTCTGTCCCAACGTCCACGCGACCAGGCCAGCGGGTAGCGCCACAGCCACTAGATTCGCCATCACGGCGTATGCAGTACCGATTTCAAACGGATGAATCCCGTCGGTGCGCGCCAACTGCGCGACCGACAAGGCGTTGATCACGATGATGCTGGTTCCCCAGGCGATGGCAGCACCAAAAGCACCGTATGAAGGAACGAGCAGAAGAATCAGGACCACCTGAGTAGCGAGAGCCCCCAGCGAGTTCGCCAAGGTAATCCCAGTTCGTCCGGTCATGCTCAACATCACATCGACCATTCCGGACGCGTTACCAATGAAAGCGGCAACGCAAAGCGCAACGGTCACCGGCCATGCTGCGACGTACGACTCGCCAAAGAGCGAGAGCAGCAGCGGGCTGAAGATCGCCACGCCGATGTACAGCGGGCCATTCAGCATGATGATCCAGGTGGTGGTGGATCGATAGACCGCGGAGATGGATTCGGATTTGTCCGCCGTCGACAAGCTGGCGATTTGTGGTTGTGCGGCGAGGGCCAGCGCCGAGTTGGTGAGCTGACCGACAACCAAAAATCTCGTGGCGATCGCGTAGATGGCGGCCTCGGCGGGGCCCTGTAGGGCCGAGACCAGGACGATGTCGAAGCGTTGCCTTGCCTGCTGCACTACGCTCGTTACCCCGCGCGGCCAGGTGAATCGCCAGAAGTCGGCCCGTACACCGGGTTGAAGTTCTGCGTCGTCCCCATGCGATCGCCGCCAAATCCAGATCCAAGCCAGAACTGCCAGGATCAAGTAGGGCAGCACCCAAGCGGCAGTGACAGCGACGATGCCGCCCATGGCCGCCGCGCCGATGGTCAGGAGCAGCTGGGCCGACGGCCGGGCGATCCGGTCGAGTGTGGCCGTGGGTGTCATGGTTCCCAGACCGCGTGTGGCGCCAAGCAGGGCGTCGAAGATCACAAGGGCAGGAAGCGCAATGGCGAGAACGCGAAGCATCTGCGTGCCGGTGTTGCTGCCATCGAGAAGCAGGTCGGACGTTGCAGGTGCTCCTACGAAGAGAGCAAGAGCCGCAACCAGAGAGAGCCCCAACACCGGACGGAGCGCCATCAGAAGGAGTGATCGGATCTCGTCCGTGCGCCCAAGTTCACGAAGGCGCGCCACCCAATAGACGAGACCAATAGACGTGCCGAGCCGCGCGATGGTGGCGATGAGCAGAACCACCGAGGTGGCAGCAAAGTACAAACCGGTCTCGTCCTCAGAGAAACTCCGTGCGACCACAATGGACAGCGCGATACCCAACCCGGCTGCGGCTGCAGCCGCGACGATGTTCTGTGAGCCCCCTCTGCCGATGTGGTGAAGGTGGGTCGGTGAGTTCTGGTCGGTCATCGCCGCCACGAAGGCTCGCGACCCCACCACTCCGACAGACGTTCGTCGAACGGCAAGAAATGCTTGTCGAGCTTGGTTCTAAGCGATTCGCTCATCGGTGCGCGTGATCGGGCGTTGTGCTTCTTGAGCGCGACGTCTTGGTCGGCTAGGGAGAGAAACGAGGTCACCTTCGGCCAGTTCGCTTCTGGTTCAGCCCAGAAGTCAGCACTGTCGAGTACCAGCATGTGGTCTCGACCGACGGCCTTCTCCATGCGTTCGAGCTGGTCGATGTACTCGCCTCGGCGCACGTACGCAAGATGCTGGTGAGCGAGGCTCCGGCCCTTAGCTCCTGTTCGCAGCAGCTCTCCTTCTCCGAGGAGGCGTGAATCTTCGAGCTCGAGGGCTTGTTCGAAGTGCTCTGTCTCGAAGCCGCGCGCGCGTTCA
>JBDTTS010000119.1:0-6801 GCA_039930525.1 Actinomycetes bacterium
GGCCGAGCGCCCCACCCACACTCTCGAATCGAACGGCCTGAACTCATGACGACTGACGTAGCCACTGCTGCCGACAACCGCTCCCGAACGACCGGACCGGTCTACCGGCTGTCGTCGTTTCTGCATCGCCATACGTCGGCCCGGCTTGCTGCCTTGCTGTCGGCGCCGCTGTTGTGGCTTGTCGTCGTTTACCTGGCGTCGCTTGCCCTGCTGTTCATGGCGGCCTTCTGGCAGCAGGACTCGTTCACGAGCCAGCTCGTGCGTCAGTTCACCACCGAGAACGTCCAGGAAGCATTCACTAATCCGGCGTACCGCACAGTGGCTGTGCGGACGCTTGGCATCGCGCTGTCGGTCACCGCGCTGTGTCTGATTCTGGCGCTCCCTGTTGCCTTCTACGCAGCGAAGGTGGCACGTCCGCGTACTCGACGAGTGCTGATTGTGGCGTTCCTGGTACCGCTCTGGGCGTCCTACCTCGTCAAGGCCTACGCATGGCGGGGGATTCTTGGCGAGAACGGCGTGCTCGACTGGGCGTTGGAGCCACTCGGCTTGGCCGGCCCAGGATTCGGACAGCGGGCTGTCATCATCACGCTCACGTACCTGTGGCTGCCCTTCATGATCTTGCCGATATACGCCTCGCTCGACCGGTTGCCCGACTCGCTGCTGGAGGCGTCGGGCGATCTCGGGGCAAAGTCGTGGCGCACCTTCCGGTCTGTGGTGTTTCCGATCATCCTTCCGGGTGTAGCCGCCGGAACAATCTTCACGTTTTCGCTGTCGCTCGGCGACTACATCGCCGTCAGACTGGTGGCTCCCAACCTGACGGTGACGGGGAGCCAGATCTACAACAACATGGCCGGTGGAGGCAACACACCTCTGGGCGCAGCTCTTGCGCTCATCTCGGTGCTTACCATCACTATCTACATGGTGCTGGTGTCGCGCACCGGTGCGTTGAAGGAGCTGTGACGGTATGACTCTGTCACCTCGCGCGCGCTGGGCCCTGCGGCTTGCGTTGGCTGCGGTGCTGGCCTTTATGTACTTGCCGCTGCTCCTTGTACTCGCGAACTCGTTCAACAGCAGCCGAATCTTTGCGTGGCCGCCGACCTCGTTGACCATGCATTGGTGGAGCGCTGCCCTGGAAAGCTCGGGAGTGCGCGATGCCGTGGTCGAGTCGTTGAAGGTGGCGACGGTGGCGACGATCGCCGCTTTGGTGCTGGGCACCATGATTTCGTTTGCGGTTGCCCGGTACACCTGGTTCGGCCGAACCACCATTTCGTTCCTCTACGTGCTGCCGATCGCGCTGCCGGGCATCGTGACCGGTGTTGCGTTGCAGAACGCATTCATCAACGTGCTGTCGATCGGTGGGTTCAAGATCCAGCTGGGCTTCTGGACGGTCGTCGTGGGGCACGTGACCTTCTGCATTGTCGTGGTGTTCAACAACGTGGTCGCTCGGTTGCGGCGAAGCGGTCACAACCTTGAGGAGGCGTCGATGGATCTGGGCGCGTCCACGGTGCAGACCTTTCGCCTCGTCACCTTTCCACAGATTCGGTCTGCCCTGTTGGCCGGTGGACTGTTGGCGTTTGGGCTCTCATTCGACGAGATCATCGTCACTCAGCTGACCGCGGGCGCAGGGATTCAAACCTTGCCGATCTGGATCTTCAACAACTTGGCTCGCCCGAATGCGGCGCCCTTGGTCAACGTCGTGGCGGCGATCGTGATTCTCGTGTCGATCATCCCGGTGTACCTGGCCCAGCGACTCTCTGATGATCCGACTCATAGCAGGATGTAGGCATGACCGATGTGACCCGCAGCTGGGCCGAGGAGCAGGACAAGGGCGACGAGCTCGCGTCCCTTCGTGACAGCTTCTATCGACCCGACCCCCACCTGCTCTATCTCGACGGAAACAGTTTGGGCATGATGCCGCTGGCCGTGCAGGCTCGACTGCACCGCATGGTCAACGACGAGTGGGGACGCGAGCTCGTCCGCGGCTGGCAGCACTGGGACTCGTTGCCACTCAACGCCGGCGATCGCATCGGAGAACTGATCGGCGCGGCGCCCGGACAGGTGGTGGTGACCGACACCATCTCGACCAATCTCTACAAGTTGGCCGTTGCCGCTCTTGAGGCACAGCCTGGACGCAAGGTGCTGGTCACCGACAGCGGAAACTTTCCCTCTGATCGCTATGTCCTGCAAGGCGCGGCGGAACGGCGGAAAGGGCAGCTGCGGGCGGTGCCGACCGATCCGACCAACGGAGTGCATCCCGACGACGTGCACACCTACCTCGCCGACGACGTCGCAATGGTTGCCTTTTCGCACGTTGACTATCGGTCAGCCGCCATCAACGATGTTGCGGCGTTGACCGAACAGGCACACCGTGCGGGGGCCCTCGTTTTGCTGGATCTCGCACACAGCGCCGGGGTCGTCCCTATCGAGCTGGACGCGTTGGGCGTCGACTTCGCTGTTGGCTGCACCTACAAGTACCTGAACGCCGGTCCCGGCGCCCCTGCATTCATGTATGTGCGCAGCGACCTGCAATCACGGCTGACCAACCCGATCCAGGGGTGGTGGGGTGTCGCTGACCCGTTCGACATGCAAGCCCCCTTCGAGCCAGCCCAGGGCATCGCGAGATGGCAGACGGGGACCCCTCCGGTACCGGGTCTTGTCGCTGTCGACGAGAGCGTCGCGTTGCTTGCCGATGTGGGCATCGACCGGCTGCGGGCCAAGTCGGTGCGGCTCACCTCGTACCTGATCGAACTCGCCGACCTGTGGTTGGCCCCGCTTGGCTTCACCGTAGCGTCACCTCGTGACGCCGACCGCCGAGGTGGCCACGTGATCCTCACCCACGACGAGGCGTACCGGATTAGTGAGGCGGCGGTGGCGACCGGTGTCATAGGTGACGCGCGACCGCCTAACCTGCTGCGCTTGTCGCCAGCACCTTCGACCACCTCATTCGTCGACGTGTTTGAGGCGATGTCGCGCCTGCGTGACCTTGTGGCGTCCAACGCGTATCTGGCGCTACCGGAGCAGCGCCGTCGGGTGACCTAACCGATAGCGTCGCCCCGTGCTCTCTGAAGACCGGTCGATTCTGTCGCGCGAGTCGTCCGCGCCGCCGGTCGTGGTCTCGTACGGGGACCATCCCGACCAGGTGGCCGAGATCTTTCCGGCGGCCCCAGAGGCGCCGTTGGTCATCGTGCTGCACGGCGGGTTCTGGCAGCAGCGCTACGACCGGTCCCATTGCCGTGGCTTGGCCGTTGAGCTGGCGACAATGGGGGCGACCGTTGTGCTGCTCGAATACCGACGGGTCGGCGGCGGCGGCGGATGGCCGGCCACGTTCGACGACGTCCGCTTGGGGCTTCGCAAGGTGGTGCAGCACCACCCGCGCTCCGCGCGGCGAATTGTGGTGGGCCACAGCGCGGGCGGGCACTTGGGTCTGTGGGCGGCGTCCACCGAGCCCACCCCTGTCGTCGATGCCGTGATCGGGCTGGCCGCTGTTGCCGACCTCACCGCGATGGCCCGGTCGTTCGGGGGCGGCGAGAATCCCGTCCACGACCTTCTCGGGGGGACGCCCGAGAACTATCCGGACCGCTACGACCTCGCCGACCCGTGCGCGCTGCCGACCCCGCGAGCCGACGTACGTCTGCTGCACGGAGTGTCCGACACCTTGGTGCCCATCGAGCAGAGCCTGAGCTATGCCGCACGGCACCCCGGAACCCAGGTGTCTGAACTGCGGTGCGCGCATTTTGAGCTGATCGATCCACGCAGCGACGCCTTCGCTGCGGTCCGCGAGGCCGTACAGGCGCAGATGGACGCGGCGAAGTCGCCGACCCGGCGATCTCGCCCCTGGTGACGCCGCACCGAACGTGACCCCAGGCACTGGCCGCCCCAGGCGCCACTTGCGGCTTTGGGCGTGTCGAGGCCGGTCCTCTAGACTGTGCGAGTGAAGCGCGGTGATGGTCGACTCACGCACGATCTCCTTCCCGCTGAGCCCGGCGAGCAGGGTCCGCAAGACGCCTGCGGAGTCTTCGGCGTCTGGGCACCCGGAGAAGAGGTCGCCAAACTGGCCTATTTCGGCCTCTACGCGCTGCAGCATCGCGGCCAAGAGTCTGCGGGTATCGCCGTCAGCGATGGCGATGGCATCGTTGTCTACAAGGACATGGGCCTGGTGGCCCAGGTGTTCGACGAGCGGCACCTGGCCAGCCTGATCGGGCACCTGGCCATCGGACACACGCGCTACTCGACCACTGGATCGAGTACCTGGGAGAACGCCCAGCCGTCGTTCCGGCACACCGACGACGGTGGCATCGCCCTTGGCCACAACGGCAACTTGATCAACTCCGGCGAGCTCGCGCGTCTGGCCGCCGAGTCAGAGGTCGAACGTGGCGACCTACTGCTTCCCGGCTTCGCCACCCCCGAGGCCAGCTCAGACACTGACCTGGTCACCGAGCTGCTCGCCAACCACCCGTCGCGCTCGCTCGAGAGGGCCGCGCTCGACGTGCTTCCCCTGCTCCGGGGTGCATTCAGCATGGTGTTCATGGACGACACCACGCTCTACGCCGCGCGTGACCCTCAAGGCATTCGGCCATTGGTCGTTGGACGCCTCGAGCGCGGCTGGGTCGTGGCGTCCGAGACGGCTGCTCTCGACATCGTCGGTGCCAGTTTCGTCCGCGAGGTTGAGCCTGGCGAGCTGCTTGCCGTCGACGAGCACGGACTGCGTACCCAGCGTTTCGCTGAGGCAGACCCCAAGGGCTGCATCTTTGAGTACGTCTATCTGGCCAGGCCCGACACCAGCATCGCCGGCCGCAGCGTGCACACCGCGCGAGTCGACGTCGGACGCCGCATGGCGCGCCACCACCCGGTCGATGCCGACCTGGTGATCCCGGTTCCCGAGTCGGGAACACCCGCTGCTGTTGGTTACGCGCAAGAGTCAGGGATTCCGTATGCGCAAGGCCTGGTGAAGAACGCCTATGTGGGTCGCACCTTCATCCAACCGTCGCAGACGATTCGTCAGCTCGGTATCCGGCTCAAGCTGAACCCGCTGCGCGAAGTCATCGAAGGCAAGCGCCTGGTCGTGGTCGATGACTCGATCGTGCGCGGCAACACCCAGCGCGCGCTGGTGCGCATGCTGCGCGAGGCGGGCGCGACCGAGGTGCACGTGCGCATCTCAAGTCCGCCGGTCAAGTGGCCCTGCTTCTACGGTATCGATTTCGCGACCAGGGCCGAGCTCATCGCCAACGGGCTCTCGGTCGATGAGATCAGGCAGTCGGTCGGCGCAGACTCGCTTTCGTACATCTCGCTCGACGAGCTGGTCGAGGCCACCACCGTTCCCGTCGACAAGCTCTGCACGGCCTGTTTCACGGGCACGTACCCGCTTGAGCTCCCCGAACCCGAGGCGCTCGGCAAACACCTGCTCGAGGGCTACGAACGGGGCAGCACAGGCAGCAACGGGAGCAGTGGCGATGCCGACGGGCTCACGTCGCTGACGGCTGCCACCGGCGCCGCTGACGCCTTGAGTCGACCATGACAACACCATCAAAGGACCCACACGTGACCACCACGTATGCCAGTGCCGGCGTCAGCATCGAGCAGGGCAACCGCGCCGTCGAGCTGATGAAGTCGAGCATTGCGCTGGCCACGCGGCCAGAAGTCGTCGGCGGTATCGGTGGGTTCGCCGGGCTCTTCGACCTCACGCCATACACGCGTCTGCGCAAGCCGCTGCTGGCGTCGTCCACCGACGGCGTCGGCACCAAGATTGACGTGGCGCGCCGCATGGACGTTCACGACACGATCGGCATCGACCTGGTGGCGATGGTGCTCGACGATCTGGTCGTCTGTGGTGCCGAGCCGCTCTTCATGACCGACTACATCGCCACCGGCAAGGTTTATCCTGAACGGATCGCATCGATCGTCTCCGGTATCGCCGAGGGCTGCCGACGGGCGGGCGCGGCGTTGCTCGGCGGCGAGACAGCCGAGCACCCTGGGCTGCTGGATCCCGATGAGTACGACCTGGCCGGCGCCGGCACCGGAATCGTTGACGCCGACGACGTGCTCGGAGCCGAACGGGTGTGCGCTGGTGATGTGCTCATCGCCATGGCGAGCAGCGGTCTGCATTCCAACGGGTACTCGCTCGCTCGGCACGTCTTCTTCTCGTTGGCCGGCTGGGATGTCGACCACGACGTCGACGGACTTGGGCGAACTGTCGGAGAAGAGCTTCTCGAGCCGACCCGCATCTACAGCCTCGACTGTTTGGCTCTGGCATCAGCTCATCGCGACCAGTTGCACGCCTTGTCGCACGTCACCGGCGGCGGGCTGGCCGAGAACCTCGCCCGGGTGATCCCCGTGCACTTGTCGGCCACCATCGACCGGTCCACCTGGACGCCGCCGCCGGTTTTCTCGCTGATCGGCGAACTCGGCAGCGTCGCTCGGCACGATCTAGAGACGACGTTCAACCAGGGCATCGGAATGATCGCCGTGGTCGACCCGTCAGCGGCCGATGTCAGCGTGCGCTTGCTCAATGAGCGCGGCGTCCCTTCATGGGTCTGCGGCCAGGTACAGGCGGCGCCTCAAGACCCAAGGGCGGAACTGATCGGCGACCACCCGGCCTAGTGAAGAACGGTCACCGAGCGCGTCAGCGGCCTGACTCGGCCTCGCCAGAGGCAGGAGCGTACGGGTCGTAGGGATCGTCCTCGACCTCGTCGTGATGTGGTGCCACGCCACCAAGTTCGACCGTAAGTGCGTCGACGTCGAGCTCAGAGCTGGAGTACTTCAGCTGCCGAGCGACCTTGGTCTGCTTGGCCTTGGCCCTCCCGC
>JBDTTS010000120.1:0-6702 GCA_039930525.1 Actinomycetes bacterium
CCACGGTGACGGCAGCCAGCTCACTGAGCGCGGACGGATGTGCGGAGTACTCCAACGCGCTGACCACCTTCTCGCTCCCCAGCGGGCCATCGTGGTCGCGCACGGCCCCGACGAAGACAACGACGCCTCCGACGCCATGGTCTGAGACCGCGGACATGGCGGAGTCGACCGAGAGCGGGGTATCGAGGATCGCGATCGCTGGCTGCATGACCCGAACCTACCGGCCCGGCTGAACCATTACGCCGGCAGCGATCCTAGGAAGCCCCCCACAACTTCGGCGGTTACGGTGGCATGGTGAACGACATCCCATTCGGCTTCGAGCTACCCGATCCCGACGATGCTGACAACTCCTCAGGTGCGCCCGAAAATCCCTTCGCTGCCATGTTCGGCGGAGCAGGGTCGGCAGACATCGGCGCGGCACTGCAACGATTCGGGCAGCTTCTGTCCACGTCTTCGGGGCCCGTTCATTGGCAACTCGCTCAGGACACCGCTCGCCAGCTGGTAGCCGCTGACGGCGACCCGTCAATCACGTCGGCCGAGCGCGCCGCAGTCGCCGAGGCCGTGCAGATCGCCGAGGTGTGGCTCGACGATGCCACCACGCTCCCGTCAACCGGCTTGGCGCCGCAGGCGTGGAGCCGGGCCGAATGGATCGACCAGACGCTGCCTCGGTGGAAAACCTTGATCTTGCCGCTCGCCGAGCGGATGGGACAGGCGTCGACCGAGGCGATGCCTCAACAACTGCCAGAAGAGATGCGGGCCATGGCCGGGCCACTGCTCGGCATGATGGGCCAGATGTCTGGCGTCATGTTCGGCGGTCAGGTTGGCCAAGGGCTCGGCACGTTGGCGCGTGAAGTACTGACGTCCACCGATGTGGGTGTCCCGCTTGCCCCAGCGGGAACGGTGGCCCTGATGCCCCGCAACGTCGCTGAGTTCGGCGCCGGGTTGGGGATCCCCGAAGACCAGGTGCGGATCTATCTCGCGGTGCGTGAGTGCGCCCATGTGCGGCTCTTTCAGCACGCGCCGTGGCTGGCATCGCGCATCGAGGCGGCCGTCGCCGACTACGCCCGCGGAATCTCGGTCGACATGACCGGTATCGAACAAGCACTGGGCGGCATCGATCCCTCCCGCCCGGAGGCTGTGACCGAAATGATGTCGTCCGGGGTCTTCGAGCCGCCCACGACGCCCGAGCAACAGGCGGCCCTTGATCGCCTTGAGCACCTGCTCGCGCTCGTTGCCGGCTGGGTCGACGCCGTCACCAGTGACGCCTGCGAAGAGCGGCTGCCCTCTGCGCCGGCTTTACGCGAGACCATGCGACGCCGCCGCGCATCGGGTGGGCCAGCCGAGCACACTTTCGAGACGCTCGTCGGGCTCAACCTGCGACCGCGCCGCCTTCGAGAGGCGTCGCTCCTGTGGTCGGCCGTCGCCGAACACCGGTCAGCAGCAGAGCGCGACCACATCTGGACCCATCCCGACCTGTTACCGGTCGTCGCAGACCTCGACGACCCGATCGCCTTCGCCACCGCCGACCCCACTAGCGACTGGGACATCAGCACTCTTGCCGACACCGACCCCAAGGACGAGCCGCCAGCACCGTGAGAGCCTTCCAGTGACCGTCCACGCGTCGGCACACGAGCAGCTGCTCACCTGGACCGCTCGATCTGCCACGCAAGATCTGCTTCGCCGCGACTTCGTGCAGTACCTCGCCGGGAATCTGGACGGCTGCGACAGATCAGGGCGTCCCGACCACTTGACCGCTTCGGCGCTCGTCGTGAATGCCGAGCGCAGCCGAGTGTTGCTTTGCCTGCATCGCAAAGTCGGGCTCTGGCTTCAGTTCGGAGGGCACATCGAGAGCGTCGACGGCAGTTTGGCCAACGCTGCGCTGCGTGAGGCCACTGAGGAATCGGGGATCGACGGCTTGACGCTGGTCGACGATTTGCCGACGCGGCTTGACCGGCACGCGGCTCCATGCGGCGGAGGCGCCCGCTACCACCTCGATGTGCAGTTCGTCGCCGTAGCACCGTTGGGTGCCCATCCGGTCACGAGCGAAGAGTCGCTCGATGTTGCCTGGTTTGATCCGGCCGCGCTGCCAGAGAAGACCGACGACGCGGTACGAGCGCTGGTGGACGACGCAATGTCCCGGGCTTGATCAGCAGGGTCAGACATCTACTCCCGCTCGCTGCAGAGCTAGCGACCAACCATCGAGGAAGCCTCGAGCCCGCTCGACCTCTGGGTAGCCACTCAGCAACGCCCAGAAGGCGGGCCCATGCGAGTGATCGAGCAGGTGCGCCAGCTCATGCAGAAGCACGTAGTCGACCACCCACTCAGGCATTCCCTGAAGGCGGTCAGACAGCCTGATCGACCCGTCTTGCACGGTGCACGATCCCCAGCGACTGCGTTGGTTGGACACCCACTGAACGCTCGTCGGCTTGGCACGGCCATCGAGGAAGCGACTGGACAAGCGCTGAGCTCTGACCCACAACTCGTCGTCAGAGGGCTTGCTGCGTCGCTCCTGGGCCTCGAGCTGTTCGAGCATGGTGGCCACCCACTGCTGCTCTTCAGCAGCCGTCATCCTGGCCGGGAGCAAGACAATCGTGCGGTCTCCCTCGCGGTAGGCGGACACGGTGCGCTTGCGGCGGGAACTGCGTCGAACTTCGACGTCGGGTGGGCCTTCGGAGGCGGCAGATGAGGTCACGCAGTCACCGTAGACGGCGTGTCCCACAAACTATTTTTTGTCCACACCCGGTGGACAACGTTCCTGCAGGTCACCGACGTCTATCGAGCAAACCTTGAGTCTTATCCCCAGCGATCCTCCACACGATCCACAGCGACACTCCAGGTTGTCCCCAAGCAATCCCCAGGGTCGTCCACAGGGGTCGCCCATCAGACATTGACGCGGAGCGGTCAGGGGTTCTACGTTCTCCCGCGTCGAAGCCCCTGGGATAACGGGTGCAGCGCTCGCAAGGGGAAGGCGAGCGAAGCACTACGCGCCCCGGGGGCTTCGTGGTGTCTGGACCCTTCTCTGTGGATAACCTGTGGATGTTCCCGGTCGCGCCGTTCCGCGATCCTGGCGGCCACCTGACGTAGAGTGCCCAGCATCAGCCACGGCCTCCGTGGCCCCGGAGCGGATCAGCCGCTCCGCCGACGAGCAGGAGGACTCCACGATGGCCGAGAGCTACACCGGTGACGCCTACTGCGTGAAGTGCAAAGAGAAGCGCGATTTCACCGGAGAGGTGCACGAGACCAATGGCCGCCGGATGGCCAAGGGAATCTGCCCCGTCTGCGGCACCAAGTTGAACCGAATCCTCGGTAAGGCCTGATCGAGGCTTTGCCCTTCCCCACCTCAAACGAGGCGCCACTGATCTTCGGTGGCGCCTCGTGCTCGTCCTCACCCCTTCGCCGCGCCTGTGGATCGCACACGTAGCCCGTACGGCACTGACAACCTGCGGTCGAACACCTCGACACCAGGGAGCCACCATGCGGCCGATGCTTGTGCCAGGGATGCGTTGGGCCTGGAGATCACCAACCACGGCCCAGTTCGGAATCGATGTTCCCGAGCCAGTGGTCGTTGGCGGGCTGCCGGCATTCGGCCACCAGCTTCTTCCGTTACTCGACGGAGCTCGCGCCGATACCGAAGTCGTGGCGACGGTACGGGCCACGAGCTCTGAGCGGTTGGCGGCGAGTGAAGTGCGCGCCGTCATCGACCGGCTCGTCGACCTCGGGGTCGTCATCGACGGCGGTTCTTGGCCTGGCACCATGACAGTCACCGCAGACTGGCGTGCCCAACTGGCCCCAGACCTGAGGTGCGCCAGCGCCACCGAGCGCTTTCGCGCGCAGCCCGCCGCTAGATGGGCCCGCCTCGCGGCATCCGAGGTCGTGATCATGGGTGCCAGCCGACTGGGAGCCACGATCGCGCGAACCCTGTTGCACGCTGGCCTTGGGCGAGTAGGCGTCAGAGACTCGCACAACGTTTCCCCCGCTGACGTATCGGTCGGTGGGTACACCACCAAAGACGTCGGACTACGACGCTCAGAGTGGCTCAGCACGCATCCGCGAGACGCCCACTACCAGAGCTCTGGCCGCATCGATCGAAGTCTCGTCGTCGTCACGGACGCCGTCGACACCGACTCGCTCTGTCGATCGTTGGCGACCACTGACAAACCGCATCTGGTGGCCTCCTGCAGTGAGCTGGTCGGCCGCGTGGGTCCGCTGGTCGAGCCAGGGCGCTCCCCGTGCGCCTTCTGCCTTGCCTTGGCTCGACGCGACCAAGACCCACAGTGGCCGACGATCTGGCGGCAGCAGCAGATCACTCCAACGCCTGACGCCGACGCCATTCTGGTGGGCCTCACCGCCTACCTCTCGGTCGCCCACGTCCTCGACTGGTTGACGGGGGGAAGTCCCCCGTCGCTCGGTGGTTTCGTCGAGACCTCAGCACCGCACGGCAAGACTTCTTCGCGTCAGTTCTCGCAACACCCCGAATGCGGCTGTACGTGGCCGGATTCCTCGGCGTCACCGACAATGGCAGGGTGACCGACCTTCCGCGCCGCGCCGTCACCCGTACGGCGCGCCTCGCCGCCCTCCCGCTCGGATTCGCCGGGCGCACCGCATTGGGCGTGGGAAAGCGCGTTGGCGGCAAACCAGCTGAGTTGGTGACAGCTGAAGTGCAACTCCGCACCGCCGAGCACATGTTCCGGGTACTTGGCGAGCTCAAGGGCGGAGCGATGAAGTTCGGTCAGGCCATGTCCGTGTTCGAAGCGGCGCTCCCTGAAGAGCTCGCCGCCCCGTACCGAGCGTCGCTGGCCCAGCTTCAGGAGGCCGCGCCGGCCCTGCCAGCCGATCGTGTCCACGCCGTTCTGGCCGAACAGATCGGCCCGCGATGGCGCGCTCGCTTTCTCGAGTTCGACGACACACCTGCAGCCGCGGCGTCGATCGGTCAGGTGCATCGAGCCGTCTGGCGAGATGGACAGCAAGTGGCAGTAAAGATCCAGTACCCAGGGGCTGGGCCCGCGCTGCGCTCTGACCTCGCACAGATCGGCCGCATCATGAGAATGATGGGGCCGCTTTCCCCCGGCATGGACATGGCACCACTCGTCAGCGAGCTGCAGAACCGCATGGGCGAAGAGCTTGACTACCGCCGTGAAGCCAGGTCCCAACGAGCATTCCGCAAAGCCTTTGCCGACGACCTGGACTTCGTCATTCCTGACGTCATACTCGCGGCCGACGAGGTGCTGGTCACCGAGTGGGTCGACGGTACGCCGCTTCGCATGGTGATCGACTCGGGCAGCCAAGAGGATCGGGACCGCTCCGGGCTTCTGCTCACCCGCCTGCTCTTCAGCGGTCCCTCGCGCGCTCATCTGTTGCATGCGGACCCACACCCTGGAAACTTCCGCCTGCTAGATGACGGGCGCTTGGCGATTCTCGACTTCGGCGCCGTCGACCGGTTGCCGAAAGGGCTGCCTCGACCGATCGGCGTGCTCGCCCGGAGGGCTCTTGCTGGCGATGCTGACGGAGTACTGCAGGGTCTGCGCGCCGAGGGCTTCGTGCGTGAGTCCGTCTCGATCGACGCCGAAGAGCTCCTCAGCTATCTGGTGCCGCTCCTTGAACCGCTGCGCGCTGAAGAGTTCACCTTCGAACGGGCCTGGTTGCGCAGCGAGGCGCTGCGACTGGCCGACCTCCGCAAAGCCACCACCGGCATGAAGCTCAACCTGCCCCCTTCGTATCTGCTGATCCATCGCGTCACCCTCGGCGTCATGGGTGTGATGTGCCAACTGGGCACCACGGCCCCGTTCCGGGCCGAGTGCGAGCAGTGGCTACCGGGATTCGCTTCGTCGCCCTGACGAAGGCCTGCCTGACGGTCCCGCCTCAATGCAGAAGGGGAGAGACATGGACGCCTCTCCCCTTCTGCGTTCTTCAGCGCTCTACAACAGGCTCGCGTGAGCCAAGGACGCCTGAAGTGCAGCCTCTCGGGCGATGCACGCCGAACGCTCAGCGCGACGGCGCGCTCGTCGGGCAACAATCATGCGACGCAGGCGCACCTGCTGATCGCGGTTGCGTAGCTCGTCCTCGTGGCGAGAACGAGCCAGATCCTCTGCTAGCAACATCACGTGTACTCCTCGAAATAGGTCAAAGTTCGATGGTTGGTCGGGTCAGGCGACGTCGGACTTGCGCGGGCGACCTCGTGGCCGCTTGCGCGCCACCACGACGCCATGTTCGAAGAGCTCACCGCCCCAGACTCCCCAGGGCTCTGAACGCTCCAACGCGCCGGCCAAACACTCCTTCTGGAGTGGACAGCCCCGGCACAGTGCCTTGGCTGACTCCACTCCGACCGGTGTGTCGGCAAACCAGGTCTCCGGGTCCTCCTCATGGCATGGAACCGACCACCGAGACGCGGCTGCCCACGGCAGGTGAGCGGGGTCGACCAAGCCCGGAGTTCCCGCATCAAGCAGGTCCGAGATCGTCGGCATCACAGTCACTGCGGGTCACCTCCTGTCGTGTGTTCATGGGTGGCTGGGGGCAAACAAAAGGGCCACGGATCCGAGGTCTTCGGTTCCGTGGCCTGGAGTTCACCCAGTGTGAGTTTCTACTGAGGTGGACTCCAGGGTGGAGAACCAGCGAAGACGCCAGAGGTGCCCTGCGCGCGCACGTCGGCGGCGGACACGAAGGTGGCCGCAGCCGACGGCGACACGTCACAGCGCGTCTTGTCGT
>JBDTTS010000121.1:0-6696 GCA_039930525.1 Actinomycetes bacterium
AGTTGGTCGCCTCGACGGCGGCCAGAGAGCTGAGCTTCTGGGGCCTCTTGTTGGGGCTGGGGCTAGAGCTGGCTGAGGAAGCGGCCGCCGCTAGACCCGCCGCGTCGCGTAGCGGGCCGACCCAGCGACTCATCGCCAGTGCCAGCTCGTCGCGGTCGTCGACGTCGGTGACCAGAAGCTGCGGGTCACCGAGCACAGCACGGCCGCTCTGGGGTAGCTCACGACTCAGAACGGTGGCGACCAGATGTCCAGCCACCAACCCCTCGGTGACCCCGTTAGAGGCTAGTCGGTTGGCTCCATGGACACCGGTTGCCGCCACCTCGCCCACCGCGAAGAGACCCGGAACCGACGTCGCTCCATCGAGCTGGGCTCGGACGCCTCCACAAGCAAAGTGCGCCGCTGGCGCCACCGGTATGGGGTCAGTCACGGGGTCGATCCCCGCCGCCCGACACTTCGCGACGATGGTGGGAAACCGCTCAGCGACGACGGGGCCGATGGACGAGGCATCGAGAAAGACGTGGTCGCTGATCCCACCCGGCGCCTCACGCATGCGCAGGGCTATCGCGGTTGCCACGACATCGCGGGGTGCCAGATCACCGAGGGGGTGCACACCCTGCATCACCGAGCGCCCTGCGCCATCGACCAGAGTTGCTCCCTCGCCGCGTAGCGCTTCTGAGACGAGCAGCTGCTGCCCGCTAGCGGCCGGTTGCCAGAAAGCTGTCGGATGAAACTGGACGAACTCGACGTCAGCAACAGCGGCGCCAGCACGCCAAGCGAGCGCCAGTCCGTCGCCGGTCGACTCAGGCGGGTTGGTCGTCACTGCGTAGGCCTGTCCCAACCCACCGGTTGCGATGATCACTGCTGACGTGTGCACCAGAGTCGCTTCGGCGATCGAGCCGTCGGCGTCGACATGAGCGATGAGAACTCCAGCGACACGTCCCTGGATGTCGAGGGCGACGTCGACGGCGATGCTGCGCTCCTGCACCTCGACGCCCAGCGCGCGCAGTGAACCATCGAGCGTCCGTTGAACCTCGGCCCCGGTGGCGTCGCCTCCGGCGTGCACGATGCGCCGACGCTGGTGACCTCCTTCTTGGGCAAGCGAAAGCCGACCGGCCAGATCCCGGTCGAACTCGGCGCCCAAGTCAATGAGCTCTTGCACTGCGGTTGGTGCCTGTCGGACGAGCTGCTCGACGACGACTCGATCTGACAGACCTGCCCCAGCAGTCAAGGTGTCTGCCACATGCTCGTCCCACGAGTCATCGGCGGCATCAAGAACGGCAGCCAGGCCGCCCTGGGCCCACGTTGTCGATCCAGCTCCCAGGCTCGACTTGGTCACGACGAGCACCTGACGCCCCGACCGCGCAATGCCACGCGCTGCCGTAGCGCCAGCCGCTCCCGATCCGATCACCACCACGTCGGCGGCACGCTCGACAGTCGGGGTCAGAGGCAGCCGCGGCAACGTCGGCAGAGCACCGGACCGCCCAGGCGCCACCTGGGTCACGCGGGGACCGGAGCCCCACCGAGCTCGACCATGCGCTCGACCGACCGCCGCGCCTTGGCGGCAATATCAGGGTCAATGGTGACTTCGAAGACGTTCTCGCGGAGTGAACGGACGAGCTTCTCGGGCGTAATCATCTTCATGTATTTGCAGTCGGCCTTGGGGTTGACGGCCTGGAAGTCTGCGAGCGGGTTCGCCTTGCGCAACTGATGCAGCATGCCTGTCTCGGTGGCGACCAGAACGGTCGACGACCCGAGCTGGCCAGCTTTGGTCAGCATGCCGCCAGTCGACAAGATGTGGGTTCGCGAAGGTGGTACGACACCCTCGCCTGCGAGGTAGAGCGCCGACGTTGCGCATCCACACTCAGGGTGGATCAACAGCTCTGCCTCCGGCAGCTCGCTGACTCGTTGCACCAGCTGGTCTCCGCTGATGGCCGCATGAACATGGCACTCGCCCATCCAGATGTGCATGTTGGTGCGCCCGGTCTCGCGCTGGACGTGGGCGCCGAGAAACTGGTCGGGGAGGAATAGCACCTCGCGGTCGGCCGGAATCGAGTTGACGACGTCAACAGCGTTCGATGAGGTGCAGCAGATATCGGTCTCGGCTTTTACCGCCGCCGAGGTGTTGACGTACGAGACCACTACCGCGCCTGGGTGTTCAGCCTTCCATTCACGCAGCTGGTCGGCGGTGATGGTGTCGGCCAGTGAGCATCCAGCTCCCAGGTCGGGAATCAGTACCGTGCGGTCCGGTGCCAGCAGCTTGGCCGACTCGGCCATGAAATGGACACCGCACAGCACGATCGTCGACGCGGTGCTGGCTGCCGCTAACCGCGCCAGCTGCAGTGAGTCGCCAACGTGGTGGGCAACATCTTGGATCTCGGGAACTTGATAGTTGTGAGCCAAAATCAGGGCGTCCCGCTCGAAGGCGAGGCGCCGTACCTCTTCGGCGTACTCCTGATCGACCTGAGGCGTCTCGTCCACGCCGCACCTCCATCGCCTGGGACGCCGCCACCGACGTTCATCCTGCTACCGTAAGCACAGGTTATTGCCTGACAGTCCATAACCTGACAAATCCACGCTACCACGCGTCGAGGAGGTCCTCTGGTGCTCACCAAGCACGAGGCGCTCGCCGTTGTCCTACAGGTGCGTGATGCGGCTCTGCAGGTGTTGCTCTGGCAGCACGACCGCGGCCCAGCGATGGGTTCGTGGGCGCTACCAGGCGGGCCGCTTGCCGACCGCGAGACCCTGGGTCAGTCGATCGCCCGACAGCTGGCCGAGAAGGTAGACGTCCGCCACCTGGCACACCTTGAACAGCTCGAGACTCGCAGCGATCTCGAGCGCGCTCCGCGCGAGCGGGTGCTTGCCACCGCGTACCTCGGAATCGTTCCAGCCGACGAGCGTTCGGTCATCCCGGCAGATGCCGCGTGGCACCAGGTCGCCGCTCTCCCGGCGATGGCGTTCGACCACGCATCGATCACTGTGAGCGGCGTGCGGCGGCTGCGGGCCAAGCTCTGCTACACCAACCTCGGCTTCGCCTTGGCGCCAAAGGTATTCACTGCCTCTGAGCTGCAGGCGGTGTACCAGGCCGCTCTCGGCCACGACGTGTCGACCACCAATCTCAAACGGATCCTGGTGCGCCGCCAGCAGATCATCGAAACCGGCACGCTGTCGCCACCCGGTCGCGCCGGCGGACGCCCAGCCGCCCAGTATCGGTTCCGAGCACGAGAAATCGACGTCACCGATCAGTTCGCAGTGCTCCGCCCCCCGGTCGACCGCGTACCCTCGCCTGGTGATGATGAGGTATCGACAACCACTGCCCGGAGCGATTAGTGCTCTGGCTCCCAAGCTGCAGCGAGGCGCGGGCGAAATCTCGAGGTTCGGCCTCGTCGGAATAGTCGCGTATATCATCGACGTCGGTCTGTTCAACGTGCTGGTACATCTCGGAGATCCAGGTGTCCTGGCTGACAAGCCACTCACCGCCAAGACCCTCTCAGCGGTGGTGGCGACCGTCTTCGCCTACCAGGCCAACCGCGAATGGACCTGGAAAGACCGCAGCCGGCGGGGATTCTGGCGCGAGTATTCGCTCTACTTCGCATTGAACGCGATCGGGCTGGCTATCACGCTCGTCCCGCTCGCCCTCTCGCGCTACGTCTTCGGGCTCGAATCAGCGTTGGCTGACAACATCTCAGCCAACGTGATCGGCGTCGGCATGGGCACCCTGTTTCGGTTCTGGTCCTACCGCCGCTGGGTCTTCCCTGCCGTCCAAGAAGAACCGGAAGTGGGCAGGACGACGACCGACCAAAGCAATCCTGCCTCCGACTGACACGGCCGCGTCTTGTGCTGCAGCGAGACCAAGCCCGGTTCCCCCTGCGCCACTGACATCACGCTCAAACACCCGTGGGGCAACGGCATCAGATATTCCGTCGCCCTGGTCGTAGACCTCGATCCAGGTTGCCGTATCTGGCCGGTGTGCTTCGATCGTCGTCTTGCCGCTGCCGTGCAACAAACTGTTCTCGATGAGTGCAGCGAGGACTTGTCCGACCGGACCAGCGTCGACCTCTGTGGCCGCTGGGACGTCGATGGTGGCCGACAACTCGCGATCAGCCGCGTCGAACGCCGGCTGCCACTCAGCTAGTTGTTGTTCGATGACCAGGTGCAGTGGCATCGTCACTCGCCGCGAATTCGGCGAGCGACGGTCGACCAGCAGATCGTCGACCACCTGAGAAAGCCGCTCCACCTGGTCGAGCGCCTTGCGCGCCTCGTCACGAACGGCTCCGTCGTCGGGCCACTCAGCAAGTTCCTCCAACCGCAGCGAGAGGGCCGTCAGCGGGGTCTTCAACTGGTGCGATGCGTCGACCGCTGTTCGGCGTTCCTCGGCGAGCAGCGCAGCCACTCGCACGACCGAAGCGTCCATCGATTCAGCGAGCCGGTCGAGCTCTGGGATGCCATAGCGGACGTTAGACGTCCGCAGGTCACCTGATCCGAGCCGCTCGGCATGATCGGCAAGGTCATTGATCGGCTGGGTAAGGCGGCGCGAGGTACGCATCGATACGACGGCTGCCACCACGATGAGGAGGAGTCCCAGAGAGTAGATGGCGAGGGTCGCCGTCCAGTGGGTGCGGTCGAGCGAGCCACTGGTATCGGTCAAGGCAAGGACCCCAACGCCGCCAACCGTGCGCTCAAAGGTGGGGCCGCCGCCAGCTGGGTCACCCACCGACAACGTTATACCCGACTCAGTCGTCAGCGTCATGGCATGATCGGCCGGCAGCAAGCCCGCGAGGGCGGCCTCGGTCATGGCCCCCGAGCTGTGATCGAGGTCGTGAAGTTGCATGGCAACATGGTCGGACTCTGCGGCCAGATGGCGTTGGACACTTGCCGTCCTTCCCGCCCAGTCGCCCCACACCATCGCGAGCGTCATCAAGGCGACCATCGAGAGACTGAGCCCGAGGGTCGCCCGCAGGATTCGACGCTGCACCCGTCAGCCCTCTTCGAACCGGAACCCGACGCCCCGCACAGTCGCGATATAGCGGGACCCCGCGGCGTCCCCCTCGCCAAGCGCGCGGCGAAGCCACGAGACGTGCATGTCGACGGTCTTGGTCGACCCGATCCACGTGGTCTGCCAGACCCGGCGCATCAACTCTTCACGGCTGACAACCGCCCCTTGCCGGTGCACAAGGTAAGCCAGCAGGTCGAACTGCCGACTCGACAAGTCAACCGGGTGCTCTCGCTGCCAGACCTGTCGAGCGCCCATGTCGATCCGCAGGTCTTGGCCATAGAGCACTTCTGACTCGGCCTGTCCACGCCTGAGCAGAGCTCGGATGCGCGCCATCAGCTCGGCCGTGCGGAAAGGCTTGGCCACATAGTCGTCGGCACCGGCGTCAAGACCCACAATCGCGTCGATCTCAGACGTGCGCGCAGTGAGCATTAGTACGGGGATCGGAGATCCCTCAGCGCGAAGTGTGCGACATACCTCTAGCCCATCAAGTCCGGGGAGCCCAAGATCAAGGAGCAGCAGATCGCTGCCCCTCGCCCTCTTCAAGGCATCCGCGCCCGTCTCGGCCACTTCGACGTCGTAGCCCTGCCGTCGCAGCGCCCGGGAAAGCGGCTCGCTGATGGCCGAGTCGTCTTCGGCTAAAAGCACAACGGTCATGCGCCGATCGTAGACGCCACCGGATCAGTCGCCTTCGGCTCGGCGCCGCCGGTCGTCTTCTTCGTGAAGGCGAAAGATCTCACGCTGGATCAGCTCGACATCTGGAACAGCGGCGATCAATAGGCGTCCGGTCTCACCGGCTGACTCCACGATGAGGTCGCCGCAGCCCAGCATCCGATCGATCACGCCGTAGTTGAAGTGCACATCGTTGACGCGAGCAAGCGGCATATCTCGCCCCTGCCGAGCCACGACACCAGACCGGATGATGACGCGCCGGTTGGTCAAGACGTACTGCGAGGTGGCCCACTGGATCACCGGTTTGACGACCCAGCCGACGAAGATCACCGCGGCGGCTCCTCCGATTACCCAGTTTGCCCAGTTCCACCCCTGGGGAACCTGCGCCAACAAGAAGACCGTTCCAAACACCAAGAGCACGAGCACAACGGCAGGAAAGACGAGGATCCGCCAGTGCGGGCGCATGTCGTAGACGACTGTCTCACCGTCGGTCAACAACTTCTCGGGATACGCCATGGAGAGCATGGTGCCAGACCGCGGATGCGCAGGTGGTGCGTCAGGGCGAGGCGGCGCGCAGGTGAACGACGTCAGCTGCTGCCACCTCATGGTGGACGCCATCGTCGGCGATCACCAAACCACCGCTGTCACTGATGCCGGCGGCGAGCCCTTCGAGCTGTCCACCGTCCGGCAACTGAGCACGAACCATCCGCCCGAGCGTGTCCGAGTACTCGACGTACGTCGTAGGAACCGAAGCATCCCGGCGTTCCCATCGCCCGTACCACCGCTCCCAAGATTGGAGCATCTGCACCAATAGCCCCGAACGATCCACCACGCCCCCTGCCATCAGCACTGAGGTAGCCGCGCCGATCGGAAGCTCTCGTTCGTTCTGATCGACGTTGACTCCCCACCCAGCGACGACGGTGTTCCCAGCCGGGGTCGGGACAACCTCGCAGAGCACACCGCACAGCTTGCGACTTCCGACCATCACGTCGTTGGGCCACTTCAGGCTGGCTTTCACGCCAAATGTCGAGACG
>JBDTTS010000122.1:0-6686 GCA_039930525.1 Actinomycetes bacterium
CGCCGGTGTCTTCATGAACCTTGAAGCCGCACACGCCACCGAGTTCGATCGCCTCGCGCAGCGGTGCGTCGTCGGACGATGACCCCCGACCCAGAAATCCTATGTTGACCGGCCACTCGTCGAAGGCGGCAAAGGCCTTGCGTAGGCCCCATGGCGAGTTCACCCCGACGCCCCACACCGGTCCGAACTCTTGCCCGATGATCGTGGTGACACCAGAGGAGAGAGCCGCCTCCATGATGCGCGGCGACATGAGATGGACGTGAGTGTCGATCGCCCCTGGAGTGGCGATGAGCCCTTCACCGCTTATGACAGCTGTGCTGTTGCCGACAACGACGTCGACGCCACCCAGAGTGTGGGGATTGCCAGCCCGGCCCACTCCGCTGATTCGTCCTTCGCGGATTCCGATCGAGACCTTGCGGATTCCGAGAACGGGATCGAGCATCAGGACGTTCGACACGACTACATCGCACGACTCGGATGTCGGAACCGCTTGTAGGTGGATGCCATCGCGCGCCGTCTTACCGAAGCCCATGAGAAACTCGTCTCCACGCTGCTGCGAGTCACTCTCGACCTCGACGAGCAGCCCCGTGTCGCCGAGCTGGACGCGGTCACCGGCCGTCGCTCCGTAGACGGCGATGTAGTCGTCAGACTTCATACTGAACCTCCGTCCGGCGGAGACTCGGTATCGAGGTAGCCGGTCGCTCGCGCCTTTGCCAGAGCCGCCTCCTTGGCGCCCACCGCGTCGAGCGGGCCATCGACGAGCCCGGCGAAGCCAATCACCACGCGCTCGCCTCCAATGGGCGCGAGCCCAACCGTCACGCTGGCGCCGGGATCGAAGCGGATCGCCTCGCCAGCAGCGATGGCCAGGCGCATGCCGTATGCGGCGCCCCTGTCGAATGCCAGTCGTGGGTTGACCTCGAAGAAGTGAAAGTGAGAGGTGACGCTGATCGGCACACCCGAGGTGTTCTGGACATCGATCTCTCGCGTCGCTGGGGTTGCGGCGTCGACTTCCTCGTTCGCGGGGTGCACCGAGCCAGGGATAGTGTCGCCGTGAGCGGGGCCGAGCGGTTCTGGCACCACGACAAGGCGACTTCCGTCGTCGAAGACGGCCTCGACCCACACTTCGGGGACAAGGGCGGCGACGCCCGGGAGCACATCGTCGGCTTCGAGAATGTTGCACGCCGCGTCGACGGCGTCTCTGAGGCGTTGTCCGTCGCGGGCCGCTTCGATCACCGTGTCGGCGATGATGGCTGTGGCCTCTGGTGCGTTCAGCGGCAATCCCCGAGCCTTGCGGGCGCGGCCGAGTTCGGCGGCGGTGAAGATCAACAAACGGTCACGCTCGGTCGGGGTAAGGCGCATACCCCGATCCAACACCCTGAACGGCAAGTTCGGGGTTAGGACGTGAGCAGCGAATCGGCGAGCTGCTCCAAGGTGCGTCGATCTTCTGGTGAATGAGCCGACGCACATTCGACCATCAGGCGTCGTGCCTGTTCGCGAACCAGCCCTTGGCGCTGGACTGTCGAACAGCAGTCGTGAACCTCTGCGAGCAGTTGGAATGTTGCCGAGGCGACCTGCATGTGCCCGCTGCCATACCAGCGCAGCGGCCCCACCGAGTCCTCGAGAAGGTCAGAGAACTTATGGCGTGGGAATCGACTGTAGGTGTCCGGGTTGTCACCGCGACGCAACTCGTCGTCCATCGGCCGTGGCGCCACCATGCAGAGAAGGTGGGTCAGGTGCACCGTCGTGTGCACGGCGGTGGTGGGGTCGTTGATTCCTGGTGACAACGCCCGACTTGCGACGTCGGTCAGCTGTCGGAAGCCGAAGGCGATGTCTTGTGCTCCCGTCCGCTCGAAACCGACCGTGAGGTGCTGGTCAAGGAGCTTTTCAAAATCCTCCACCTCGACCGCGCTTTCGGTGGCGCTCGGCGCCCACACCCAAGCCACTGGAGTGCCTTGCACGACGGGGTCACCGACTCTCGGCCGTAGCAGAAGGCAGAGGGCGCGCTCGGAAGCCAGCTCTGCAACCCCATGCGAGTCGACGTCCTGGAGGAAGCCACTTCGGACAGCCTTAACTGCCTGTGCGCGGGTTGGCGGTGTGGGGGCTGGCGCAGGTTCGGCACGTTCCTCTGACGTTGGATACAAACGATCGATCACGCTGGCCGTATCGCGGCGCACCCTCGCGAGCATGGTGTCGACCCGGATCTCGGTGGTGACATGGTCGAGGAAGTAGACCAGGGCTCCGATGCTGACGAGCGCCATGACGACTGCAACGCTGACCGCGAGCTCTGGAACGAAGCCACCAGCTGCGTCATCCCGCGCGCCGATGCTTCGCAGCACGATCAGACTGTAGGAAGCTGTCGCGAGAAGGATCGACAGAACGACTTGCGTCCCGATGTCGCGAAGGAAGCCGCGCAAGAGGCGGGGGGAGTACTGGCTGGAGGCGAGCTGCAGAGTGATGACCGTCAGCGAGAACGTCAATGTGGTCACGGTGATGACCGCGGTGGTAATGGCCTGCAGCAGCCCCTGAGCACTGGCCGCGCCACCCGCGAAGAAGGGGATGGTGGAGTCCTCGAGCTCGAACCGTGGTTGGGTCAATACCAAGGCGGCAAGGACGGCCAGCACGACAGCGAGTCCTGGAAGGAACAGCAGGGAACCCCTGACGTACTCCAATACGGCCCGCGGGTTTCTTAACCAGTTCACGTCACCCTCCGTTCAGCGTGTCGAGGCGGTCGCCATCTACCCTCACACACCTTTGGGGTAACTTGCAGGCGCTGTAGGTGCGCAGAGATTCCCCGAAGGTGTTTGGGGCGGTAGCTCAGTCGGTCAGAGCAGCGGACTCATAATCCGTAGGTCGTGGGTTCGAGCCCCACCCGCCCCACCAAGCGCGATTTTTTTGGCCTGACTCGCTCCGGGTCGGCGAGTCACGGCTCTTCGGATTTCAACGGGGTTTGGAGGCAGAAGTTCAGCCTTGCGTTTGGATGGGCTGCTCTCTAGGCGATCAGGAAGATGTGGATCAGATGATCGCAGGTAGTGACGCGTTGAATCGATACCTGCGATCCGCGGCCGAGGGGGGTCAAACCGCAGGCAACGGCGCATTCACCCCGCAGGATGTGAGCCCTTCTGATTCTGGCGGATCTGGCAGCGAATGGGGGGTGGTGACACCCGCGATTCGATGCAACATCGGCCGCATCGATGAACCTCCGCCGCCAGGCAGAAGGAGGCGGCAATGAAACAGAGCCGGAGCGAATGAGTCCTCGGAGCGGGTACCCCAACTCACACCACCCCGCTCAAATCCGAAGAGCCACGTTCAATGAAGAGACAGTCACGGTTTCAGCGTGCTCAGCGCGAAAAAACCGTGACTGTCTCTTCATTCATGGCTCGGCGGCGGACTACCCTGGCGTCGTGTCGGTTGACGTCCCGCTGCCCCTGGTAAATGTTGCTGGCGCCTGCCCCCACGACTGTCCGGACACCTGTGCTTGGACGATCGGCGTGCAGGACGGGCGAGCGGTGACGCTGGCGGGGGCTCCCGACCATCCCTTCACTTCTGGGGGACTGTGCGCGAAGGTCAATCGCTTTCTGGACGACCGCGTGTACCACCCAGATCGGGTCCTGCACCCGATGCGCAGAAGCGGACCTAAGGGGTCGGGTTCCTATGTCGCAGTGTCTTGGGAGGATGCGCTGGACGAGATTGCGTCTCGAACATCAAAGGTCGTCAGCAACCACGGTGCGGACGCGGTGCTGCGCTTCAGCTACCTCGGCACCCAGGGTCTGGTGCAAGGCACCGCCGTGAGCGACCCCTTCTTCGCAAGGCTGGGCGCCACCGAGCTCGTACGAGCCGTATGCGGCAACACCGGCGTGGCAGGAGCCTCTGTCACGATGGGTGACGGGCCCGGGCTGCTCCCAGAGGAACTGGAGCACTCTCGATTTGTCATTTTGTGGGGCACCAACACGCTCTCTACAAACCTCCACCTCTGGCCATTTATCCGGTCGGCGCGCGAGCGAGGGGCGAAGGTCGTCGTTATCGACCCACAGGAGACCAGGACCGCGAAAGCCGCTGACTGGCACGTTCGTCCACTTCCCGGCACGGACGCGGCGCTTGCCCTGGGCATGATGCGCGTCCTCGTCGACGACGACCTGGTCGATCATGAGTACGTCGCGGCGCACACCGTGGGCTTCGAACAACTGCGTGAGCGGCTCGCCGAGTACCCCACTGACCGAGTGTCAGAGCTGACCGGGCTCGACGAGGCAGAAGTGATTCGGCTGGCACGCGCCTACGGCTCGAGTGGACCGGCAGCGATCCGGCTGTTGGTGGGCATGGAACACCATGAGTTCGGGGCCGAGACTTTCCGGACCATTGCCTGCCTTCCCGCCTTGGTGGGGGCATGGAAGTCCCGAGGTGGCGGCTTGTGTCACATGACCTTTCAGCTGTTCGACGAGCTTGACTGGAGTTGCGGCGTCGGTGTGGCGGCGACGCCCAGTCGCAGCGTCAACATGGTGCAACTTGGACAGGCACTGACTGGTCTCGAACCACCGATCCGAGCCCTCTTCGTTTACAACGCGAACCCCGCGGTGATCGCGCCAGAGCAGAATCTCGTGCTGCGGGGACTCGCCCGCGACGATCTGTTCACGGTGGTACTCGAGCATTTCATGACGGATACGGCGCAGTTCGCTGACTTCGTGCTCCCAGCAACGACGCAGATCGAGCACGTTGACGTGATGTGGTCCTGGGGTCAGACGTATCTGGCCTGGAACGATCCTGCGATTCCCCCGGTCGGTGAAGCGCTGTCCAACGCCGAGATCTTTCGCCGCCTAGGTCGGCATCTGGGCTTCGAGGATCCTGCGTTCACATCAGATGACCTCGCGCTTGCGGAGGCAGCGATCAAACCCCTTGGCGATAAGCGGATCGCTGAGCTACGGGAGCGTGGGTGGATCAGGATGGACGACGCAAGGCACGTGCTTCCCTACGCCGAAGGCGGATTCCGCACTGCCTCGGGCAAGGCGGAGTTCTTCAGCCGTGAGCGTGAGAAGGCCGGGCTCGACCCGTTGCCGTCGTATCGACCAGCGTGGGAGGGGCCGCACGGAGACTCGGACCGTCGGATGCGGTATCCCCTTCAGCTCATCACGGCCAAGGGAGCGCACCGTTTCCTCAACTCGGGTTACGTGCATGTTGACCGCACCGTCAGAGCCGAGGGCGAGCAAATGGTCGACGTGAACGACCAGGACGCGGAATCGCGGGGCATCAAAGAGGGCAGCGCCGTTCGGGTCTACAACGACCGCGGATCGTTGAGCCTTCCAGCCCGGGTCGGGGACCGAGTGCGTCCTGGCGTGGTGTCGATCCCCTCGGGGTGGTGGGCGTCGGTTACGCCTGCGGGACGCTCAGCCAACGCCCTGACGTCTGACGGCGTGTCCGACCTCGGGCAAGGGGGAGACTTCCACGACACGATGGTGCAGGTGCAACTCGACCGGTGACCTCCTCTCTGCCGCCGCGGGAACGCTTGCTTGGCGAGCGATGCTGCGTACAGTGGCGGCAGACAAGAGCGGAGGTGTCATGGCTGAGTCGAAGCTAGACGCTGTTTACGGAGCTACGAGCCCCACTGAGTTGGCCTCGGCCTACGACGAGTGGGCCGAGTCGTACGACACAGCCATGGCTGAAGTGGGGTACCGGCATCCGGCCGTCGCACTGGCCCTGCTGACGCGGCATCTGCCGAGCGGAGCTGGCCCGATCCTCGACGCCGGCGCCGGAACCGGCTTGGTGGGCGAGCTGCTCGGCATCGTCGGGTTCCCAGAAGTCGATGCACTGGACGCGTCACCGGGGATGCTAGAGATTGCCCGATCCAAAGACGCCTACCGCGAGTTCTACCACGCGTTCTTGGGTCAGCCGCTAGAGATCGCGGACAGCGCTTATGCCGCGATCGTCAGCACCGGCGTCTTCACCACAGGGCACGTCGGGGTTGAAGGACTACCGGAGTTGTTCCGCGTCACGCGGCCAGGAGGGTTGATCGTTCTGTCGGTGAAGATGACGGTCTGGGAGTCCGGTTTTGCCGACTACCTGACGCAGGCAGCAGCGGACGACGTCATTAACACGCTGGAGGTCACTCCGGCCTACGCCTCGATGCCGACTGGGGCAGTGACTTCGCCCTGCGTCGGTATTGCGTTCACTCGCGTCTAGTAGCCAGCTACCTTGATCCAGATTGACGATGGGTGCTAGCACCCGCTGGTCGTAGTTGTTGAACGCCGCCTGAATCTGCGTGAGGGCGACACGTGTCTGACGGGCGTACTCGTCGATACCGGGGCTGCAGCCTGTGACTGCCAACAGGCAAGCCACTGCCGCGAGACGCTTACCACGGTCGAGCGATAGCAGCGCACGCGCAACCAGAGTGTGCCAGCCTCCAGGACGTCACCCCGGGGGAGTTCAGGTGGCGGCGAACCCGAGAGCTGCGCCGAGGTTTTCGCATGCTGCCAGATCCTGGCGTGAGGGCGGACCTGTGACGGAGACGTCTTGGGCGGCCTGCTGCCAGCTCCTGCCCCCAGCGATCTTGTGAACGATCGCAAGGCGAGGTAATGCCTGAGACCGCCCGTAGTTCCGGGCGATATCCGGCAGTATGTGCGGCATGGACCGAGTCAGGAGTCTATGGGTGGCCGGTGTGTTTGCCTGCGTCATGGTTTGCGCTGGCTGTACGGATGACC
>JBDTTS010000123.1:0-6669 GCA_039930525.1 Actinomycetes bacterium
CATCGCCAGCAGGAGCTTGCCGTCGTCGTCGATCCGCAGCGGCAACGCTGAGTGCTTGCGGCAGATTGCGCCAGACACGCGAGCGATGATGCTGCCGTCGACGGGGTACTCCCCCAGGTCGACGAACTCCAGTCCAATCTGCTGCGCGAGTGCCGCCACAAGCTGCGACTCGGTGAGCACGCCCTGGTCGACCAGGACGCGTCCGAGCGCTTTGCCCTGCTCCTTGTGTTCCCGAAAGGCAGCAAACAGCTGGTCCTCAGTGACCAGACCGTCCTGCAACAGGATGTCGCCCAGCTGCTTCACACCAACACCCTCCACGCACGATTACCCCGAAAGGGATATGTCCCGACGGCCCCGATCTCTTGCACTAGATCGGCGTCCTGACGTCCGGCTTGAGAGAACTCGGCCGACAAACCCTGCTCAGATCGCTCAGATCCCGACCAAGGTGCGGGCGACCGCCCGGAAGGCCATGACTCGGGGGTCGCCCGGTGACAACTCGTGTCTGCTGCCATCGGCGAAGCCCAGGTGCACGCCGCTCCCCAGCGCCGGAACGGGTTCGCGGGGCAGCGTCGGAGGTAGTTCAAGTGGGAGCGTCGAAGCGGGTTCAACAGGCAGCGTCGAGATGACGCGGACGGGGGTGACCCGACCGGCTGCGTGCCGTCCTTTCGGAGCCTCTGGCTGCGAGCGGCGCGAGAACCAACGCATGTCGTGTTCCAGCGGCGTCAGACGCCGGCGGTGACCGTTTCGACCTCGTCAAGCACCGAGTACAACAGCGCCAGCAGCACGGCCTTGACCGACTCTTTGTCGGTGGCATCGCACGGAACTAGCGGAACGTTGGCGTTGATCCCGAGCGTCTGGCGGATCCGCGCCTCTTCCACCTCGTCGACACCAGTGGTGCGGTTCAAGGCCACCACGAAGGGCACCCGGGCCATCTTGCGGAAGGCTTCGAGGATGCCGACGGCTTCGGCCAACGACTCGGGGCGGTCGGCGTCGAGGAGCAGGACATACCCGAGCATCCCTTCGCCGAGAATCTCCCACATGAAATCGAACCGCTCCTGCCCCGGCGTACCGAACAGGTAGAGAACGAGCTCGCGGTCGATCGTGATGCGCCCGAAGTCCATCGCCACCGTGGTCTCGTTCTTGCGCGACTTGGTGCTGTCTGAGATTCCGCGCTCGGTCGAGAGCACCGTGATTTCGCTGATGGTGCGGATCAGTGTGGTCTTACCGGCGGCGAACGGCCCGGTGATCACGACCTTGACAGCCTGACCACCGTGTCGACGGCGTTGCTTGGTTGCCATGTCAGAGCCCCCGGACGCCGGCGATGAGACGCAGCATCAGGCTGCGATTGACTGTGGGATCGCGTTCGATGGCACCTTCGGGCGCTGGTGCCGTGGCAGTGGCTGCGCCCGCAGTGCCCGTGGCCGCCCCGGCGGTGCTCCCAGCCGACAGGCCCCCGACGGTCGAGGGTGCGACAGACGACTGCATCCCGACCCCAGCACCTGCCGGGGAGGCGAAGCCGGGGGCCCGCACAGGCTCAGGATGCTCGACGTCGCGCTTGGGTAGGAAGGGTTCAGGCCGCGGTGGCACGACGCCATTCGGATCATGTGCCCCGGGGAGCAGACCGGGTGCCACCGACGCGGCAGCCGCGGCCGGAGCAGCGGCTGGCTGCCCCTGAGGTGCGTGCGGAATCTGGTGGCCACCACCGGTGGCGGCAATGGTCGAGTCCTGAGCCACGGCTCCCGCAGGCGGCAGCCCGGTGGATCCACCGGCGCCGGAGTCGGGAAGGGTGTCAATCGGAGCAGGTGGAGCCGCTGGGGCGTCCTCAGGCGCCGGCGTCCCCTCAAGCGGCGCGAGCAGTAGCTGACGGCGCCTCACGAGGGCGACATGATCGAGAGTCTCCTCATCACGCAGCACCAAGAGTCCACGCTGGATCAGGGCGGCGAGAGTCGAGACGACGCTGTACTGGCCCGACCCCGACACGTCGACGATCTGCCCCACTGAGCGCACGCCGTCGATCAGCGCGAGGAGCGCCCATGCCTCGGCGTCCACGCTGGTCTCTTCCGGAAGGACAACGGGCATGGTCAGCACGACGTCGGGGCTGGGGATGAGCCTTGACAGCGCATCCCAAGCCTCGCGGCGTGACGTGGCATCTCCCACGATCTGTTCGGCGGTGACCGAAAGCCCTACATCGTCAGGGTTTTCATCGCCCATGCCGAACGAGAAGTCACCGTTGGGCCACCTCAAGAGGTCAAAGACAGCGTCAACTGCCTGCTCAAGCGCAAGTCGCTGGACAAGCGCAGCGTCAACGGCGCCGGCCTCGACCAGTGCTCGGGCAACGCCGGAACCATCGGTGGTGGCACGTTCGACGGCTCGGCGCAGGGCGGAGTCGTCGGCTGCGCCCAGGCCTACCAGACGCCGCGCCAGCGCCTGGCGTTCGATGTCAGAGATCGCACCGGTGATCGAGCCGCCAGCGAAATAGACCATGCCAGTTGCCTCACCGTTGGTCAGGTGAAGTCCCCCGGACTTCTTCGTCAGGCTCAGCAGCTGGAAGACGTCCGGAAGACTGAAGGCGTCGAGCGAACCTTCGAGCTTCACGTCAGGTCACGATCCTTCGGAGGGAGTGGGGCGAGGACAGGGGCTGGACGCGGTCAGGACCAGGAACTGCCGTCAGATGCCACGACGGCTGGCCGGCGATCTTGAACCGGCGCAAGATGCGGGTAGCGCTCGGCTGATCCGTTCTCGTCAGTCGAGGCGTCAGACCGGTCGTCGGCTGAGCCGTCGACAAGGTCGCCGATGGGGACACCACTGGCGATGTCGGTGGGGGTATCAGTGGGGCTAGGCGCGGCCTGCAACTGCGGAACCGGCTCTTCGTGCTGCGGTGCCAGGACCTGAACCGGCTGTGGAGCGATCGGCTGGACAGGCTGCGGCTGCATTGCCGGCTGCATGTGCTGAGCCGGCATGGTTTGTTCCGGCATGGTTTGAGCTGGCATGGCTTGCGGCTGTTGTACCCGCTGCGGCTGCATAGGTTGCGCCGCTGGCATGGGCTGCTGAGGCGCCTGGACCTGCTGGACGGGCTGCGGAGCGGGAACGGGCACGATCGGAGGCAGCGGTTCGGCCACCACGGCCAGTGCGGTGCCCACAGCGGCAGCTGCCTGCTTGACCTCGTAGAGCATCAAGCCGACCTTGGCACCCACTCTTCCGACAGCAACGAGGACTGCTTCGTCCTCAGCGCTCACCAAGAAGACGGTGCCGTTGTCACCTTCGACGTATACCTGCGACAAGTCGCCGCGACCCAGGCCTTGAGCGGCCCGCTCACCGAGCGATAGCAGGGCGGCAGACATGGCCGCGACGCGGTCTTCGTCCATGCCTGGGGGTAGCGCAGAGGCCATCGGCAGGCCGTCGAACGACACCACAGAAGCCGCTTCCACGTCAGGTACCTGACGGAGCAGCGCCCCGAGGATCTGATCGAGTTGAAGCGAGCGTCCTTCGGCGCCGTTCAGGGCGGCGGCGTAGGGATCTGTCATGGGGCACCTCTCGCGTTCGGACCACATCGCCGATCGCAGCAGCGACCGGACCTTAAGGGGTCCTTCGGCCGTGTTACTGCTCCTCTTGAGCGAATTCTTCGGGCCCACAGCGATTCAGGGGCTTGCTAGGTACGTTGCGCCAGAGCTGCGGTTCCCGCGTCCCGCATTCCGTCCGGATCTGGCCGTGAGCCGGTCATCAGCTCGACCTGCTCCACCGCCTGGCCGACGAGCAGCTCAAGCCCCCCGACAACGCTCCCTCCGGCACTCGCCCACGCAGCAGCCAGCGGCGTGGGCCACGGGTGATAGAGCACGTCGATCAACAGTTCAGGACGTGCAGGAATCCAAAGCGGCGTCCCCACCTCGGCTGGCACGGTGCTGATCACGACATCCGTCGACAGGCTTTGGGCAGCGATCGGCCAATCACCTGCGGCCGCCTCGACTCCCATTCGGGCGCCAAGAGCGGCCAGCTCGGACGCCGCAGCCAGTCGCCGGGCTCGCACATCGACCCTTGACACGCCACGCGCAGCCAGCGCTGCCATGGCCGAACGGGCAGTCGCTCCAGCCCCCACGATCGTGGCCGTGCTGGACGAGTCGATGCCGGCGTCACCAAGAATCGTGTCGAAGCCCGCGATATCGGTGTTAAAACCCCGCCGGCACCCGTCTTCGAACACCACCGTATTGACCGACCGCACCGAGCGCGCACGCTCGTCCACGTCGTCGAGCAGCGCGATGACGGACTCTTTCAGCGGCATCGTGAGCGACAGACCCACCCAGTCATCACCACACCCATCGAGAAACGCTTGCAGCTGCTCAGAGGTGACGTCGATCGCCGCGTAGACGCCGTCAAACCCCAGCTCGGCGTATGCCGCCCGGTGCAGGACCGGTGACAGCGAGTGGTCGATCGGATGGCCGAGCACAGCCGCCCGGCGGCTTGGCGTCACCGTCACGGGACTTGGTCGTAGAACTCGTCCTTGAACTGCAAGAACTCCTGGTAGTCGGCGGTGAACTGGGTCTCGTCACTGCCGGGAGCGACGGCTACGAAGTAGAGCCAATCGCCTTCGGGCGGTGCGATCGCCGCCGCCATGGCTGCCTCACCAGGAGAGTTGATCGGCCCGGGGGGCAAACCCACGTTGACGTAGGTGTTGTACGGCGAATCGACAGCCAGCTGCTCGTTGACCAGAGTGAGATCGTCGATCCCCAGGGCGTAGTTGATCGTGGAGTCGAAGCCGAGCGTCATGCCGAGCTCTAGTCGGTTGGCGATCACTCGTGAGGCCTTGCCAAAGTCACGCACGGCGACCTCGGCCTGAACCAGACTCGCGATCGTCAGCGCCTCGCGCGGGGTGTACCCGGCAGTTGCCGCGCCCTCGACCAGGCCAACCTCGTCAGCTGCTTGCTGGTATCTCGCGACCATGGCGGTCAGCATCTGCTCAGCTGAGGCGTCGGGGTCGAAGGAGTACGTGGCCGGAAAGAGGAAGCCCTCGGCCTCACCTTCGGCATAGGCCGGCAGCCCAAGACGCTTGGGGGTTGCGAGGGCCTGAACGAAGTCACGGCGCGGCAGTTTGCTGGCGCGCACCAGCCGGTTCACCGTCTCGTCCACCCGCAGCCCCTCAGGGATCGCCACCTCGATCTGTACGCGAGCGGCAGGGTCGAGGAGCCGCTCCAGAGCTCCGTCCGCAGACATCTGCTTGCTCATCGCAAAGAACCCAGGCTGGATCCCGACGGCTCGATCATCGGCCAGCGCCGCGTCGACGAAGGCCTCGGTGCTCGCCACCACGTTTGCCTCAGCCAAGGTTGCCCCAATCGCCGATGACGAATCGCCTGGCTCGACCTCGATGACGACCTCACCGGTGCCAGGACCCGGGTAGTCCTCGGCAACGCCGACATTTCCCAGCAGCCGAATGCCTACGAACGCCCCACCGACGATCAGCCCGACGAGGACGACGACGACCAGCACCGGGTGCGCGCGGCGACGAGGCGTCGAGCCGTGCGTCGGCGTGGGTGCGGTCACGACTGGCCTCCTCGTTCAAGCGCGACCCCGTCGGGCACGACACGTTCGCCAAGACCCCCGCCGAGAACGTCGCCGCACTGGTGACCGCCCGCTACTCGGGCGTCCAGCACACCCTGCAAGAGTGCCGCGGCAGCAGCCTGATCGACGACCCGACGCGCCGACTTTGCCGTGTGCCCTCCGGCCCGCAAGGCGGCCCCGGCTGCCACGCTGGTCAGGCGTTCATCGACGAGGTAGACCGGGACCGCCAGAGCGGTCGCCAGCTCGAGCGCATACGACCGAGCCGAACGGGCTGACGACCCCTCACCCCCGGAGAGCGAGATCGGGAGCCCGACGATGACGCCGACGGCCTGCCGCTCGGCGACGATGCCCACCACGCCTGATACCGACTCAGTGCTGGTCAGGGTCGCCACGGGGGACGCCAAGACCTGGTCAGGATCGCAGGCGGCGACGCCGATTCGTACCGAGCCAGGGTCAACGGCTACCCACACGCCCGCGCGCTTCGCCGTCACGGTGCGCTACGCCTCCAACGAGGCGCGCACCGCAGCCAGGGCCGCCTCGACGCCGCCCGGATTGCTTCCGCCACCCTGCGCAACGTCCGCCTTGCCTCCGCCACGACCCTCAAGGGATGGCATGGCGGCTGCCAGCACGTCACGCGCGGCCAGCCCGGCCTGCTGTCCGGTGTCATTGACGGCAGCCACCGCAGCCACCTTGTCACCCGAGACCGACAGAACGAGCACGACGGTCGCTCGTTCTTGCCCCGATTTCGCACGGGTGGCAAGCGCGAGATCGCGGAGGGCTGCCCCGTCGAGACCGTCTGGTGCGGCAAACGCGTAAAGGTCGACGTCGCCCACTCGGACTGCTGCCGCCGTCACCTCAGCGAGCTCACTCGCCAGCTGGGCGCGCCGAGCGGTCTCGATCTGCTTCTCAGCCTCTCGCAGGCGCTGCACGATGCCAGCCACTCGGTCGGGCAGCTCGTCGGCCGGCACCTTCAACTGCTCGGTCAGCAGCGACACCAAAGTGTGCTCACGCGCGAGGAAGCGATAGGCGTCCAACCCCACCAGGGCCTCGATCCTTCTGACCCCGGCTCCGATGCTCGACTCTCCGAGCAGCTTGATCACACCCAGCTGGCCGGTTCGG
>JBDTTS010000124.1:0-6669 GCA_039930525.1 Actinomycetes bacterium
CTGACGTCAAGGTCGGCGCCGACGATGTCATCGGTGCCGTTGGTGCTGGTGACGACCTGCAGCGGATGTGGTTCACCGAGGAGCGGATCGGCATCGCAGCCCGCTGCATTGGGGCCATGCAGCGTTTGATTGCCGAAACCACCGACTGGGCGATTCACCGCGAGCAGGGCGGGGCGCGACTGATCGACCACCAGGGCGTCTCGTTTCCGCTCGCCGACTCTGCAGCCGACGCTGCCGCCGGTCGACTCATGGTGTTCGACATCGCTGCGCTCAAGGAGTCCGGCGCCGACCCCAAACTTGTGCACGGCAAGGCCTCGATGACCAAACTCTTCTGCTCAGAGGCAGCCAACCGGTGCGCCGACCGTTCGGTGCAGATCTTCGGTGGACGCGGCTACATGCGCACAAATGTCGCTGAGCGCTTCTGGCGTGAGCTGCGGGTCGACCGCATCTGGGAGGGCACCAGCGAGATCCAGCGGCTGATCGTTGCTCGAAGTCTCGAGCGGCGCGGCGTCGACGCGATGCTCAGCTGAGCATCGCATGAATCTTGACCGCCTCTTTCGCCCGACGTCGATCGCTGTCGTCGGCGCCACTGACCGACCCGGGTCCTACGGCAACGCCGCCATGAGCAACTTGGTGGCAGCGGGGTTCGCAGGACATCTAGTTGGTGTCCATCCGACCCGGGACTCCGTGCATGGTGTCGCGTGTGTTCCCTCGCTGGAGGCACTCGATGGCCCGGTCGACGCTGTCGTCATTGCGACACCCGCCGACTCCGTTCCGGGACTGATCGACACCGCTGGTCGCATCGGCTGCGGCGGCGCCGTCGTGTTCGCCTCCGACTTTGCCGAGACCGGTCGCACGGATCGGCAGGACGCACTGGTCGAGGCTGCCACGCGCCACGACATGCCAGTGATCGGTCCGAACGGCAACGGAATAGTGGCGTTGACCAGCTGTGCGCCGATGTGGGGCGACAAGGTCGTCCCCAAGAGCGCGGGCGCCGTCGCCCTCATCACCCAGAGCGGCAACCTCGGCGTCGTAGGGCTGGCCAGCGACCGTGGGATCAACTGGCACACAGTTGTCAGCGTCGGCAACAGCGCCGTGGTGGATGCCGCCGAGTGCCTTTCCTACCTCGCCGGCGCCGAAGGCGTCCGGTCGGTCGCCCTCTATCTGGAAGGTGACGGGGACGGCGCGCACTGGGCCGAGGCGTTTGCACGATGCGCCGAGAACGACGTCCGGCTCGCCGTCTTGAAGGCGGGCCGCAGTGCTGCCGGAGCTGCGGCAGGGGGCGCGCACACTGCCGCTGTCGCAGGTGATCACCGGATCTTTGCGGCACTGGTAGCTGAGGCAGGAGGAGCGTGGTGCCACGACCCGCACGAGCTCCTCGAGACGGCCAAGCTGCTGGCCACACCCCGCCCCACGAAGCCGGGTGGCCTCGCCGTCGTGACGTGTTCGGGCGGAGACTCCGTGATCACCGCGGACGAAGCCGACCGTCTCGGTGTGCGGCTGGCCGAGTTCTCGCCTTCCACTCGGGCGGCCCTTGCCGATGTGCTGCCGGACGGTGTGCAGACGACGAACCCGCTCGATCACACCAACATGCTCTGGGCTGACATTCCGCGGGTGCGGTCGCTCGTCGAGACGTTGGCTGCCGACCCCGGCGTCAACCAGGTGCTCTATGTACAAGACACCCCACCCGACCTTGACGACAGCGACGCTGCCGAGTGGAAGGCCACCCGTGACGGGTTGGTCACGGCAGTCATCCCGGGCGTCGGCAAGGCTGTGGCATCCGGACTCCCTGAGATGCTCCCCTCGCCAGCTGGCCAAGCCTGGGAGGAGAACGGGGTGACCGCTTTGGCGGGGATACCGACCGCCCTCGCGGCGCTGCGCGCCCACACGCTGGTGTCCGCTTCAGCTGAGCACCTGCGAGCCATCGGCGCAACAACGGTTCCCATGACACCGGGCGCTTGGTGCGCAGAGCACGAGGGAAAGTTGCTGCTCGCGTCGCACGGTGTGACTGTTCCAGTTGGACGGACTGCCACCTCCGCCGAAGAAGCGGTCGCCGCAGCTGCCGAGCTCGGCGGAGCGGTTGCCATGAAGGTCAGTCACCCAGAGATCCAACACAAGACCGACATCGGCGGTGTCATCCTCGGACTCACCGATCCACAGCGCATCCACGTCGCGGCCGAGCAGTTGCTGGCCATCCGACCCGACAGCGTCGTGCTCATCGAGCAGATGGCTGAACGGGGCACCGAGATGCTCGTGTCGGCTACGCGCGACGGCGTCGTTCCATCGCTCGTGATCGGAACCGGTGGCATCTGGACCGAGCTGCTACAAGACGTCGTGGTCATCCCGCTACCGGCCGACGCCTCACGCATAGCGATGGCGCTGCGTTCGCTGACCAGCTATCCCGTTCTGGCCGGCGGACGCGGCCGCCCCGCACTGGCGATCGACGCCCTCTGCGTTTTGGCTTCGGCAGCTGGAAGTGCCCTTGTCGACGAGGGCCTTCACCTGGTCGAGTTGAACCCCGTGATCGTCACCGAGACGTCGGCTGTCGCCGTTGACGCGGTGGTGCGTCGGTAGCTTCGGCTCGTATCCACAGGCTCCGGTTCGCTCGGTCGGACATGTCAGACCCGAGTGGGAGTGTGTGGGCATGACGACGACACCGGTTACTCCGATCGACGTGCAGGTGCGTGCCCTGCTCGCGTCGATGGTGCCGATCGACCACCGGACCAATGGTGAGCTGTGTGAGTCACTCGCGGCGCTGGAGCAAGTCGTCAACTCCGCCCAGGCTGAGCAGGCGCAGGTGATGGCCGAAATGGGGTGCCGTGCTACTGCCGCCGACGCCGCGGACGCCGCCGCGTTCGGTGGTGTGTTGATGCCCCATCAGGCCCGGTCAGAGTTCGTCGCCGACGACATCGCCGTCACACTCCGCTGCACGAAAATGGTCGCCGCCACCCGCTACGGGTTGGCACTGGCCACCGCCGAGCAGCCAGCGGTGCTCGCCGGGTGGAAAACCGGCCAACTCGACGCCCGCAAAGCCCAGGTGATCTGCGACGGCCTCGTCGACGTCTCGTCCCCGGCTGTTGAGGACCTCGCCGCCGAAGCCGCCGACTACGCCAACACCCACACCGCCCCCGAGGTGCGCCGGTGGCTGGCCCGCCGAGTGATCGCCGCCGACCCGGCGATGGCTGAGATCCGTCGCTCCCGCGCGGTCGCCGACCGCAAAGTGATGCTCACCCCGCTCCCCGACGGGGTGTCCGAGCTGTCCGCGCTGCTCCCCAGCGTCCAAGCCCGTCAGGTCTACGACACCGTGAACGCCCTGGCCATGAACGCTGGCACCGACGACGTACGCACCATGGATCAACGCCGGGCCGACGCCCTGATCGACCTCCTCGTCGGTCGCGCCGACCCACCCCGGGTCCAGATTCAGGTGACCGTCCCGGCCGACGCCCTCCTCGGCGAAACCGCCGAACCCGGACACCTGGCCGGTATCGGACCCATCACCAGCACCGAAGCACTCCACCTCGCTGGAATCACCACCGGCCCCTCGCCCATTGGCCGCTCGCCCATCGGCGGCGGCCCCGCGTTCGAAACCGGCGACCGCGTGTTCCGGCGGCTCCTCACCGACCCCGACACCGGCACCCTCACTGACATCGCTGAAACCCAGTACCGACCATCAGCGCGCCTCGACCGCGCCATCCGCGCCCGCGATGGCGTCTGCCGCTTCCCCGGCTGCAACCGCTCAGCGCACACCACCCGATCCGGCACAGACCTCGACCACACCATCCCCTGGCCCCGCGGCAAGACCACCCCGGCCAACCTCGCCGTCCTCTGCCGCCACCACCACCGGCTCAAACACTCCCCCAACTGGAACGCCCACCTAGAGCCCGACGGCACCATGCGATGGACCACCCCAACGGGGGCAACCCTGACGACGTACCCCTGGGCCTACGCCGAAGCCGCGCAACCGTTCGACACGACATAGCGGACCAGCCATGCCGACCCAGCGCCTCGTCTACCCCAGCCGCTTCATCACCAGCTGAGCCGCGCTGCGACCGCACATACCGTGCACCCCGCCGCCTGGCGGTGTCGACGAGGAGCAGAGGAAAAGGTTCGGATCTGGGGTGGACCACGGAGACAGGGAGAGGCGAGGGCGCGCGGCCATCTGCCGCCAGTCCGAGACTCCGCCGGCGATGTCACCTCCGACCTCGTTGGCGTTGTGCGCCTCCAGCGCTGCTGGCCCCATCACATGCCGGGCAAGCACCCGGTCACGGAATCCTGGCGCGAAACGCTCGATCTGACCCTCAATGGCGTCGGTCATGTCCACATCGCTGCCGTTGGGCACGTGGCAGTAGGCCCACACGGTGTGCTTGCCTGCCGGGGCACGCGAGGGATCAGCTGCGGTCGCCTGGGCGACCAAGACGTACGGCCGTTCCGAGATGCGTCCCTGGGCCACTTCCCGCTCGGCCTCAGCCATCTCGTTGAAACTGCCCCCGAGGTGCACCGTGCCGGCACCCGCTAGCCGCTCGTCTCCCCACGGAACCGGAGCGTCGAGTGCCCAGTCGACCTTGAACACTCCAGAGCCATAGCGCCAAGCCGCTAGACGACGGCGATACGCCTGCGGAAACCGATCACCAGCAATCCGCAGAACCTGCCGCGGCGTGAGGTCGAACAGCACAGCCCGTGCAGCCGGCAGGTCGGCCATCGAGGTGACTCGGTGGCCCGTGCGCACCTCACCACCCAACGACTCCAGCCGGCGGACGAGGGCGTCGGCGATCGACTGAGACCCACCAACGGCCACCGGCCAGCCGACGCCGTGGGCCAAACCGCCCAGCAAGAGGCCGACCGCCGAGGTCAGCGGGGCGGCCAGATCGAGAGTCGCGTGGGCCGCAAGGCCGCCAAAGAGTGCTCTTGCCGGCTCGTCGCGAAACACGGTGCGGGTGAACCAGGTGCTCGGCCATAGACCAGCAGCACCAAACAGACCCGTTGTGAAGGGAGCACGAGGCGGAACCGCTAGTGGCTCCAGGACGCCGTCAGCCACTGGCGACCAGCGTCGCCCGACGGAACCCACGGTCCGCGACCAGGCCGCACCGTCACGGCCGAGCTGCGCAGCTGTTGCCTCGACGTCCTGGTGCAGAAGAAGCGAGCGTCCGAGAGCGAGCGGGTGCCCGAGGGGCACCTCGGGGTGCGCGAGGACGAGACCGTCGCGTTCCAGGCCGAGATCGCGAAAGGCCGGCGACGCCACCGCCAATGGATGGGCGGTGGAGCACACGTCGTGCAGAAATCCCGGCAAGGTGAGCTGCTCCGTACGGGTCCCGCCGCCGTACTGGTGGGCTGCCTCGAGGACGACGACTCGCCAACCAGCCTCTGCAAGTGTGACGGCCGCCACAAGGCCGTTGGGACCAGACCCGACGACGACGGCGTCAACGTCAGGCGTGGAGCCTGACACTGATGGGGTGGCGGCACTGGAGGTCACGGCCCCACCCTCTCAGGTCGCTCCCTGTGCCAGGGTCAAGAGGCGATCAAGGTCCCCTCGCCGGTACCATCAACTTGGCGCAGCAAAGTGGCTCGCATCGGATCAGAGAGCGTTTCGACGCGCCGGCGAACAGTTCTTGAATCTCGACAACGGAGGCGTTAGGTGCCCACAGCACCCGCTGGCACTCTCTACCGCGGCCGCGAAGGCATGTGGTCGTGGGTGGCTCATCGGATCACCGGTGCACTCACCTTCTTCTTTCTATTTGCTCACGTCCTCGACACCGCCCTGGTCCGCGTCTCACCCGAGGCCTACGACACCGTGATCGCGACCTACAAGAACCCGGTCGTCAATCTGCTCGAGGTCGGATTGGTGGGCGCCGTTCTTTTCCATGCACTCAACGGTCTACGCGTGATCGCCATCGACTTCTGGAGCAAGGGCCCCAAGTACCAACAGGCGATGTTGTGGTCGATTGTGGCGGTCTGGCTGCTACTGATGATTCCCGGTGTCTTCTTCATGCTGGAACACACCGTCAGCGCGATCTTCGGAGGGTCCTGACATGTCATCCACCGAAGCCCCCGACATCAAGGCACCTCGCTCCCAGCGCGCCTTCGGCTCGAGCGGCAGGTCGAACTTCGAGCTCTACTCATGGCTGTTCATGCGCGTCTCGGGCCTGGTGCTGATCTTCCTGGTGCTCGGCCACCTTTTCATCATGAACATCCTCGACGGTGGCGTTCAGCGGATCAACTTCGCCTTCGTGGCGGGTCGCTGGTCGTCCCCTTTCTGGCAGGTCTGGGACCTCCTCATGCTGTGGCTGGCCCAGCTGCACGGCGGTAATGGACTGCGCGTCATCATCAACGACTACGCCGAGCGCGACTCGACCCGAATGTGGCTGAAGGCCGCTCTCTACGCGTCGATGATTCTCGTTCTTGTCACCGGCACTTTGGTGATATTCACCTTCGATCCGAACATCAGCTGAGGAGCGCAACCTCATGCCCCAGGTACACAAGTACGACGTGATCATCGTCGGCGCGGGCGGGGCCGGCATGCGGGCGGCGCTCGAGTCGAGCAAACGGGTGCGCACCGCAGTCCTGACCAAGCTCTACCCCACGAGGTCGCATACCGGCGCAGCGCAAGGTGGAATGTGCGCCGCCTTGGCCAACGTCGAAGAAGACAACTGGGAGTGGCACACCTTCGACACG
>JBDTTS010000125.1:0-6650 GCA_039930525.1 Actinomycetes bacterium
TGTTGCTCTCTTCAACGGTGATGACGCCTTCCTTGCCGACCTTGTCCATCGCCTCGGCGATCATCTGGCCGACCTCGGTGTCGCCACCTGCGGAGATCGATGCCGTCGAGGCGATCTGCTCCTTGGTCTCGACGTCCTTGGCCATGCCCGACAGCTGCTCGCTGATGGCGCGAACAGCGTGCTCGATCCCACGCTTGAGCTCCATGGGGTTGGCACCGGCAGCGACATTGCGCAGACCTTCGCGGACGAGCGCTTGCGCGAGAACGGTGGCCGTCGTCGTGCCGTCACCGGCAACGTCGTCGGTCTTCTTGGCGACCTCTTTGACGAGCTCGGCCCCGATCTTCTCGTACGGGTCCTCGAGCTCGATCTCTTTGGCGATGGACACACCGTCGTTGGTGATCGTGGGGGCTCCCCACTTCTTCTCCAGAACGACGTTGCGACCCTTCGGGCCGAGCGTGACTCTGACGGCATCCGCCAGCACGTTCATGCCGCGCTCAAGACCGCGGCGGGCCTCTTCATCGAACGCGATGATCTTTGCCATGCGTGGTTTCCTTTTCGGAACGTTGGGGTCAGGAGCGGAGTGCCCGCGACGGACGACCAGGGCGAGGGACCGACCCTTCCGGCCCACCACCACTGACCTCACTCAGCGCCTGTGGATTATCACTCACCTAGGGAGAGTGCTAAGTCAATTGTTAGCACTCTCACCCCCCGAGTGCAAACGGTTCCTCCGATCGGGCCGGCCACCCAGCCGGCCACCGGGCCGGCCACGGGGCCGCCACGGGGCCGATACCGGGCCGATACCGGGCCGCCTCCTACCAGGGCGCAACCAGCAGGTGGGCCACCACTATGACCGTGGCTGCCTGCGCGGCAAGCCACACCCGGGTGCGAGAGAGCGGAATCGCCGCCGCGGCGAACAGCACCCACGCCCCGAAAGGTAGCCAGATGCGTTCGACCTCAGCCTTGCTCAACCCACCGAGCGTCGCCAGCAGAACGGCCGCCGTCGCCGACCAGGCGACCACCGCGATGGATCCCCGGGCCCGCCGCAGCCCAACGAGCGCCGCGGGTCCAAGTGCCAGGGCAAACGCAGCCAGATTCGCCCACACCCAGTAGGACTGCGGACGGACCCCTCCATAGCCGTCGTAGTAGCGCTCGACCACGGACTGGTAGCCGTCGAACCACCAGAACCCGGAAAATGTGACGGCCGCCACGACCAGGAGGCCGCCGACAGCCACCCAAACTGCCGCTTTCCAGGCCCGCCGCAATGCCAGTACTGAGGCAGCGACCAGCAGAATCAGAGTCATGCCGTACGACATGTACAACGCGGTCGCGAGCAGCAGTCCCGCGCAAACGGCGTATCCAGCCCGCTGTCGCCCCGACGCGCCACTGGCCACCGCGACCAGGGTCACCCCCCAAGCGGCAACGCCCATGAACATCGCGTCGGCCGACGAGACGATCCACACCGCGCCGGGAGCGAGCGCGGCAAAAGGCGCGAGCCGCCGAGCCGCGTCCACGCCGACCAGCTTTCGGGCAGTGACGATGAGCGCGGCAGCCGTCGACGTACCGATGGTGATGAGCATCGCGGCGGCCGGGCCGGCGCCGCGCAGCCCCACTTTGTCGAGCAGCACGAAGGGGGCAAGCGCTCCCGGTGGGTGTGAGGACACATGGGTGGTCCAGGGCTGTGGGGCATCGGAGGGGATGGACGCGGTGAAATCGGAGGTGAGGTCCGCCCATGACGAGATCCGGTCAACGTCTGCGAGGTACTCGAAAGGAGAGAGCAGTGGCTGCGTGACACCTTGAGCCCACGGATCGATCCAGGCCAGGGCGAGGACCCAGAGCATCGAGACCACCCACGTCACCAGCCAGAGCTGCGAAAACTTCGCTGATCTGGTCCACCGCACTCCGGCAGTCACAACCACCAGCGCCACCGTGACCGACAGAACGGTGCCGACGCCGGTTCGCAAATCCCATGATCCTTGCAACGGAGCCGCTCCGGCGAAGATCGGCTCGCCGGATGCCAACAGACGGCGCCCAACGACCGTCGCTGCGATGACAAAGAGTGTGACCGCACCCACGATCAGCAGGTCGAACCCGTCAGATCGATCGACACGTCCCCGAAACTTCGCGACACCACTCATGCCAGGGTCAGCCATAGCACCGTCAGTACGTGCGCCGCGGCAATGGGAGCGCGGGACCGACTCCGCGTCCACGAAGAGCTCGCCACACCCAGTAGAACTGATTGGCCCGGTGAACCTGCGCCTTGAAGTCACGGCCGGTCACCCGGTGCTGAAACTCAGACGGCACCTCAATGACACGCAGTCCGGCCCGGAGGACATCGATCGTGAGTCCAACCTCGACGCCGAACCCGCGGGCCAGCGGAAGGGCCCCTTTGAATGCACGCGTCGTCATGGCTCGTTGTCCAGAAAGCGGTTGCTTCATGACCTCGCCGGTGGCCTGCCGGATTCCCGCTCTCGCCAGCTCAACGACGAAGCCGTGGCCCCCGCCGGACGCGTCTTGAGTAGGCAAGTTGGCGATACACATATCAGTGGCACCCGACGTCACCGGCGGAATCAGAACTTCAGCAGCGCCAGCCGTCGATTGCAGATCAGCATCGAGAAACAGAAGGACATGATCGTCCTCTGTCGCTCGTCCCTTTGACCAGAGGAATCGCACCCCGGACTCCATGGCCGCACCCTTGCCGCGATTCTTGCCCAGCTCGAGAACTTCAGCTCCGGCAGCGCGCCCAACGTTCGCTGTCGCGTCGCTCGATCCGTCATCGACCACCAGCAGATGGTCAATGGCGGAAACTTCGGTGAGGGCCTCGATGGTGGCCGGAAGGCGAGCCTGCTCATCGAATGCGGGAATGATTGCCGTGACTGAAACTGAAGGGCCAACACTGTGCGTCACGGGTCAACTCCTACCGGGCCAGTGCACTGGAAGGCCCCCTGAGAACTCGTGCTCCGGCCACGAACACCGCCGATGCACTGTCTATCGTAGAGCCCTCAGGCCCCTATTCTCTGGACGGGTTATGGCGAGAGCATGTCTCAACGTCGCACGTCTGGCGGCTCTTGCGATCTTGATCCCCCTCCTGACTGTCGGCACCGCGTTCGCCGAAGACGAACCAACAACAGATCCACTGATCGTTGTTGGTGTTCCCGGTTTGGACTGGAGTGATGTTTCACCGACCACGACGCCACACCTTGCAGAGTTCTCAGCAAGCGCGGGCCGCGGGCAGCTGTCCGTGCGGACAGTGTCGTCCGTCACGTGCCCTGCTGACTCTTGGCTGACGTTGAGCGCCGGGCAGCGTGCCCAAATGATCCGGCCCGAGTCGACCGACCCTGAAGAAGTGCCGCAATGCCCCACATTGCGTTCTCCCATGTCAGATGAGATTCCTGGATGGGATCTCATCAGCGCTGAGAATGCAGAGGGCAAGTATCGCGCGGTGATCGGTTCGCTGGGCGTGGCACTTGCTCCCAGGGCAGGAACGGTGACGTCGATCGGGGCGGGCGCCGCAGCTGCCGTCGCCGACATCTCAGGGACGGTGCCTGGAAAGTACGTTCCAAGAGTGAGCGATGTCAGTACTTCGCTCATGGCTGACAGCTCGTTGACTGTCATTGACTTAGCCGGGCCTGGGGGTCAGTCGCTCCCAATGCGCGAAGTCGACGCGTCGTTCGGGCAGATCGTCAACAAGCTCCCTCCTTCTGCCTCAATGTTGGTGTTGGGTGTCGGTGCACCCGACGGCTCGCCTGGTCTTCAGTACTTGGCGCTGCGCACCTCGGACACGCAGTCAGGACTGCTGACAAGTACGTCGACTCACGAGCCAGGCTTGGTGGCACTCACCGATATTCCACCGACCATCACGACCATGCTCGCCCTGCCGACTCCAGATGAGTTCGTCGGCGCGCCGATATCGGTGATTGCCAGTGGCAGTTCTTCAGATCAGCAACAACAGGGCTTCTTGGCGCGGTCGATCCGCGCAGATACGTACGCGTCGTCGGTGGGAGTCTTCTTCAGCATTCTTATTCTCATCAACATCAGTCTTTATGGCGTTGCCACGGTTGCCCTTCGTACGTCCCCAGCCGTCCAACCGCTGCGCAGATCTCGCCTGTTGCGCATAGCCTCGTGGTCGGCGCTGATCGTTGGCGCGGTACCGGTCGCGACCTTCTTGGCGAACATCTTTCCGTGGTGGAATCAGTCCGTACCTGCAGTCGGGCTGGGTGCAGCGGTGCTGGTCATAGCAATAGGCGTGGCCGGCTCGACCTTGATGCTGCCCACAATGGTCAGCAGGGTGGGCGCGATTGCCGCCCTGACGTCGGTCGTGCTCGCCGCGGATGTGATGACTGGCGGCACACTTCAACGGCTCTCCATCATGGGCTACTCACCAATCGTCGCTGGGCGCTTCTATGGGTTCGGAAACATCGCTTTCGCGGTCATGGCGTCCAGTGCGCTCGTGGCGCTTTCGTGGCTCGCGTCCGGACTCAACGAAAACTCTCGGCGACTACCGCTTGTTTCGGTCGCCGCCGTCGCGGCTGTACTCGTCGTGGGCCTTCCGGCCTTTGGAGCCGACTTCGGCGGCATGCTCGCCTTCACCGCAGGTGTGGCCGTGTTTCTTGTCGTCCTCAGCGGTCGAAAGCTGACCGTCCGCAAGTTTGCGGTGATCCTTGCCGGTGCGACTTTCTTCGTGATGATCGTCAGCGTCGCCGATTGGTTGCGTCCACCCCAGAGCAGGACTCACCTCGGGCGCTTCCTGCAGCAGGTCGTGGACGGCCAAGCACTTGAGATTGTGAGTCGCAAGCTGGGCGCGAACCTGGGCATCCTCTTCTCCAACTGGCTGACCGTGCTGGTCGTCGCGGCTGTGCTGTTCGCCGCGTTGGTGCTGACCCGGCCCGGGCGCGAGGGCACACAGGTGCTGCTGGCTCTGGCTCTGCAGCGCTTTCCGCAGCTGCGTGCCGGTCTCTACGGATGGCTGGTGACAATGACGCTCGGGTTCTTGGTCAATGACTCCGGCATCGCAATCCCTGCGGTCGGAATCATGACCCTGGGTCCTCTCGTGATTGCTCTCACCTGCACCGCGCCGGGCGCAAACGGCCGCACGCGGGCTGTGCCGGAGGCACATCAGGGGACGCAGTCCCAGTCTCGGTAAGAGCTTTCGGCCCTTCACGTTGTCACTTCTGGCGCGGGCTCAGCCCACAAATTTTGCGGCAAAAGAGCCGAAGGTCGTTCCCGGCGGCAGCGTGCCGATCACGGTGCTGGCCCCAGCGGAGTCCACCGACACAACGTCCAGGGGCAGCGGCTGCGGGCGCGGCCGGTCAGGGCGCAGCACCAGCAGGACGCCCGAACGTCCCGCCTGCAGCGCGACCGGCGTGCAGAGGGGACCGTCTCGCTCGGGCACGGGGCGTACCTCGATCGGGGCGGCGATGTCGGCGTCCCACATCACGCATCGCCCACCGTCGGGTTCGGTGTCGGCCCCTAGTGCGTAGATCGACGTGACGCCGACGCTCAAGTAGACAGCTGGGGACGTGATGGACGCCGCGACCGCGTCGGCACCCCCGAGGTCTTCGATGGGTGCGCCACCTCGCGTCAGCGAGACCCAGCCGCCGCTAGCTCTCCGCGCGATCAATCCCTGTTGACCCCAGGCGACGTCGGTGAACGATCCCCGTCGCTCCGACGTGACCCGAGCACGCGGAACCGTGGGCTCGAGGTCGAAGACGCGCAACCCACCACCGCAGACGCAGGCGAACGCGCCGCCGCCAGGGGCCCACGCCAGTACGCTGTTCGCGATGGAGACGACGCCCTGCGAGCGAGCTACCGGGTTGGCGTCCGGCAGCGGCGTCACCTGGCCCGTCGACACCCGCACCAGGTAGAGCGCGCCAACGGCACGCTCACTTGTGGCCTCTCTCGGCGCCTGCACCAGCAGCAACCACTGCCCATCTGGCGACAGCACCGATTGGGTCCATGGCGGCCCACGTCGCAGCAGCCCGGTGACGACACCATCGACGTTGCCGTCGTACCACTCTGGCTGCGGACGCCCGCCGAGCACAGTGCGCGCCTCGCCAGTCGCGGCGTCCGTAACAACCGGAACTCCTTGCGTCACATACGCCATCGACGCGGTCGCGATCGGCTGTTCGGCAAGGCTCTGCAGACGTCGCGGTAGGGGCGGCTCGGCGGGAATGCCCCAGCGGACGATGTTGGCAGATGGTGAGGCGGCACTTGACTCAGGATTGTCTCCGGGGGTGACGGCCGCGACCGTGGCACCGATTGCGACAGCAGCCGTCGCCGCACCCAACGCGATGGCCATCCCGCGACGTCTCTGGGATCGGGCCTCGCCATCGACCCGAGCGGCAAAGTCGCCGGGTACCTCGCGCGAGGCCGCGGCGTTCAGCAGCGGCAGCAGCGTCGCTCCGGGTGCGACCCCGGCAGCTCGGCGGAACTGGGCGGTCGCTTCTTGTGTGAAGTGCTGAGCGTCGTCGATCTTGAGCCGAAGCGCGGACGCGATGTCGGCATCGTTCAGCGACTCGAACGCCGAGAGGATGAGGCAGGCTCGCTGCCGGTTCGTGAGGCTAGCCAGGGCCAGCCGCTCAGCGCTCGCGCCGTCGGGAACGATGGATGGGGCGGGCACCGCGTCCAGAGTTCGGGATCGCCTCCAGTGGCTC
>JBDTTS010000126.1:0-6645 GCA_039930525.1 Actinomycetes bacterium
AATGCGGTGCCGTCGTCGGGCTCCACGTCGTCGGGGCTCGTGTTGTTCATGACGCACCCTCTGTGCTAGTCGGAAACTCTGTGCTAGTCGGAAACTCTGTGCTAGTTGGCAACGAGTCCTCGATCGGGCCGGGCGTTGCCGGAAGGCTGGAGAGCGCCGCCTCAAGGGGAGCGACGAGCGAGTTCAGCTCAAACGGGTAGGGATGACGAAGATGATAAGCCGCTCTGCCGGTCAGCGCAGAATCGAGCAGCTCGCCTTCGATCTGGCCGGCCGTGTCGATCAGCGTGCTTCGACGGTCGGGGAAGGCATACAGGAACTGCCGGTAGTGGGCCAGCAAGGCCTCGCGCTCATCGAGCAACGAGGCCCGCATTCGGGCCGCGACGACCTCTCCCTTGACCGCATCGAGCTCGACCGTGTCGGCATCGTGACTGGTGGCCAGCACCACTAGGTCAAAGGGGCGACTGGGGTCGACGCCGCCAAAGAGCTCGGCCGGCGTGACGTGGGCATAGGCCTGCCGGCGGACAATCGGCGCCCCCCGCCTGAGCACGGACGCGAGCCCGTTTCGGTCAGGCAGGGCACCGGCCACGGCCTCGGCCGCCTCAGATGCCCTAGCCAGCCCACCGAGCCGAATGCGCTGAAGCCGGCTCAAGCCCTGCTTGACCTGGGGAAGCTGCTCAATGTGCCATCGCCAGAGTCGGATCGGCTCGGGCACCCCGAACATGTTCCCCTCTGGCGTGATGTAGATCCACTCGTCTCCGATGTAGCGCGCTCCGAGCTGGGAGAAGGCCAAAAGCGTCTCGGTCTTGCCGCCCTTAGCCCATCCGGTGACGAGCACGCCATGCACGCCGTAAGAGAAGGCCGTCGCATGCAGCGGCAGAACGCCCTTGGACAACGCCGTCAAGTTGACCAGCGCAAGAAGGTGCGGCACCACACCGACCCCACGCTCGGTGACGATGTCGACCTTCTGGCCGACCCGGTCGAAGGGAATCAGCGTGCGCGCACGAGCACCCGCCCGGCCACGGAGCAGGTAGAACTCGTCGCCGGCGAACCCCGTCTCGTCCCAGCCCACGTAGACGATGGGCTCGTCGATGGATAGCTCGTCGACGAACCGGACGGTGATGTCTGGCGTTCCGCCCGTTGTGCTCTGCAGCGGCCCCAGTTGCCGAGCGATGGTCTGCTCGTCGCCGGGCTGTGGGTCGAGCAAGCGGACTCTGACCAGGCCGTGCAGGTCGAAGTCGACGGACGACTCAGAAGTGGGATCAGGCATCAGCGTCGTGAACCTCGGCCGCTCAGGAGCACGTCAGAAACACCGTGCCAGAAGCCAGCGCCCCAGCCGATGTGCATCGACCCGAAGGCCGGGGGAAGTACTGCGCGCTCGATGAGTGGCAGGTGCCGCCCGGCGATGGCCGAGGCGATGACCAGGCCCCCCGCGTACGGCGCAACCATGGCGGCGCCCCGGACTGGACGCCACAGCCCGACCACGCCAGCTGCTGCCAGGTAGGCGACCAGGGCAGGCGGAACGAGGTGGCGCGCACGTAGCGAGCCTGGGTGAAGGCGGGCCACCGGGAACTTGCTCCGTCCGTACCGGTGGTACTGGGAGAAGAGCGCCGACAGGGTCTGGCGGGACTTCCAGTCGATCGACAGCTCGGGATCGAAGAGCAGGCGGTGCCCGGCCTCCCGCAGACGGAGGTCGAACTCGAAGTCTTCGTTGGCCAACAGGGTTTCGTTCCACCCCCCAAGACCGCGCAGAACGCCAACAGGGTAGGAGCCGAAAGGGACATGATCGGTCTCTTGCTCTTCTGTCCCGTAGTGGTAGAGCGAGTTGCCCACTCCGAAGCGGCTGCCGAGGGCGACCGCGATGGCTCGGCCTTGCAAGGTTTCGCCACGGCCAGATTTGCGCCCGCCGACCCCGCCCCAGGAACCCTCCCGCAAGCGCATGACGGCACGCTGGACATAGCCAGGGGGGATCACCGAGTGGGCATCCACCCGCACCAGCCACGTCCCCTTGGCGGCGTCAAGGCCCAGGTTTAACGAGGCTGGAATGTTGGCACGGTCATTGAGCACGAGCTCGACTCGCTGGTCAGCTTCGCGGTAAGCCAGCACCACGTCGCGGGTGCTGTCGGTGGAGGCACCGTCAACCACGACCACCTGGAGGTTCTGGTATTCCTGGGCCAGGACCGAATCGAGACACGCTCCGAGGGTCAGCTCCTCGTTGCGAGCGGGCACCAGCACCGTGACGAGTTCTGCACGCTCAGCGTCGTCGACGTTCGTCACCTGTTCCCGCCCCCTTGGTTACCTGTCCAACACTTCAGCCTTGGTCGACCATCGCTCACGCCCCTACGAGCCGCAGCCCGATCTGGCGCTGCCGAGCGATCGGCCGCTGACCGAACTGCGGCGTCTCCGCCTCCGACTTCATCCATTCGTGTGTCGGAGGCACTTCTGTGCAGCCCGCCGTCAGGGGCATGAGGTCACGGTGTCGCCGGGGTCTGCCGTGCAGGTGTCGACGTCATTGCGACCCCTGATCGTGTCGCCAGGCAACGTGTCGGCGGTGTTGAGAGTGTCGTTGCCGTTGCCGCCGTCGAGGATGTCCCGACCGCGCAAGTCGGTCAACCGGTCGTCGCCGCCGCCGCCGTTGACCTTGTCGTTGCCTTTGCCGCCGGAGCCGGTGTCGTTGCCGATGCTACCGAAGATCGTGTCGGCCTTGTCGCCGCCTTCGAGGAGATCGTCGCCTTCGCCACCAGAGATCCGGTCTTGGCCCGGCCCGCCCATGAGGGTGTCATTGTCGACCCCACCCGAGATACGGTCGGGAGCGTTGCCGCCGGAGACGGTGTCCTTGCCGTTACCACCCCTCAGGATGTCGGCACCGGCGCCTCCCTGGATGTTGTCATTGCCCTTACCGCCGAAGATGACGTCGTTGCCGTTGCCGCCCTTAAAGGTTCCCTTGCCGGTTCCGTCGCAGATGTAGTCGTTGCCACCGCGACCGCGGACCGAGTCTCGGCCGCCCAACGTCGCAATCACGTCGCTGCGCTTCGTCCCCTTGATGACGTCGCGGCCCTCTGTGCCGAGGATCGTCACCGCGCGACCAGCGCAGGTCGTCTGGCCCGCCGCACTAGCACCCTCAGCAGGTACCAGAGCCATCGATCCCGCGCCAACGAGCCCGACCATCAAGGCAGCAACAGCAGTCTTCTTCAACACCATAATCTCCGTCCGGTCCCCCTCCGAGCTAGTTAGCCCGGAAGAACGTGAATGTCAGTTTTCTACGAGCAGCAGGTCACCTGTGCCTGGCTCATCTCTTCGACCAATCATGCCTTGCCAGGTGGGCCTACGTCACATCGATCCGAAAAGTCCGGATTGATGCTTCTTGTCACTTGGCCCCCATCGGTTGCGGCACCCTCTGGAGCGTCGGCCGCGTGGTGTCAACCGGTGATGCACCAAAGGATGCAGAGCGGCAGATGACCACATACATCAGCACCAACCAGAAGAACTTGTACTCAAAGTTCGACAGGAACATCGACGCCGTCATCGTGCCCAGGAAGGCCGCCAACGGTGGCGCTCGTAGGCGCTGCGGAAGCCGTCGGATGTCGCGGAACGTCAGCACCAGCCCCGCCCCCAGGAGCACCAGGCCAGGGAACCCCACCTGGATGAGTGCCTCGATCCAGATGTTGTGCGCCTCGTAGGCGGTGCCACGCACCAGCACTCGCGACTGGGGCACCTCGGGCTGTATCTCCTGGTAGACCCGCGGGAACGTCCCCCATCCGGATCCGGCCACGCAGTAGCTTTCGCACGCCTTCTCGGCGATCCACCAGATCTCGGAGCGACCCGACGACGTGGCGTGGCCCGTCTGGCGACTACCGACCCCGCCAGGGTTGGTCGCCAGCACTATCACCAGCGCGCCGAGGGCCACCACCATGAACCAGCCCAGCTGTCGACGGCCAGTAGGCGTGGCGAGAAAGATCACGACGAAGACCACCAGTGTCGCCAAGAGGCCACCGCGCGAGCCACTGAGCACGATGGCGACACCGACGAGGAGCGCCGCCGCCAGGTTGAGCAGGCGTTGCGAGCGACGCTCGGCACTGACGGCCCTGGGCAGTGCGATCGCGAGGGGCAGGAGAAGTGCGGCGGCCGTGTTGTTGGCGCCCAGGATGTCGGCGCCGAACCTGGCCCCAGCATCACCCTCGACCGGCAATCCGCCGAGCAGGAGCAGCTGCGCAAGCGCATACAGCCCGGCAGCCGCGCCGCTGAACACGATGGCAGCCTGGGCATTGCGCAACGCAAGTGCGTCGACCCGCACGACCGACAGCAGGCCGAACAGCAGGACGAGAGCCATCAGGTTGTAGACCCCAGTGGTCGTCAGCTGCGCCGACACACTCCACTGCGCGGACAAGGCCGCCCACCCGAGAAAGAGCACCCAGGTAGGGAGCGTCGCTGACAGTGGCGCCCTTGTGCGCACGCCAAGCGCTGCCTGGTAGGCGGTGGTGAGGATCAGCAAGATCAGAAGCGGGGTCGAGAGCGAGTCGAAGGGGGCGGGCAGCCCCAGACTCAGCTTGCTGCCGAACGGGACGGAGACGATGTACGCCGGTAACAGGTAGCGCAACGGATCGCGGCTCACCGCGATGAGGATGGCCGCGATCAGCGGAAGGACCACGAAGGCGGGCAGGAGGGCTTTCACGTCACGCCCATATTCGGTGACGAAGGACCGAGAACGCGAATCGGGGGGTCAATGACCTCTCACCCGTCGACCGAGACTTGCCAGCCGGCCATGCCTCAGGGCCAGGTAGGACGAGGCGTTCTTCACCTGGAACACCCGCGCGGAGTTGCCGCGATAGATGCCGACCCGCGGAATGGCGAACTCATCGACGACCTCGTTCTCCTCGGGCAAGGCGAAGGCGTGGGTGTAGCCGGCCTTGCGCGCTGCCTCACGCACCATCGCACTGTGGCGTCCTCGGGGATAGGCGAGGCTCGTGACCCGCTTGCCGAGCAAGTCACTGAGCAGCTGCCGGCTCGATCGCAGATCCTCGACGCACTCGTCGTAGTCGAGGGACGTCAAGTCGCGGTGGGCCCAGGTGTGCGACTGGAAGTCGACGCCGGCGTCCTGCATCTCGAGCACCTGGTCGAGGTTCAAGGTGGATGGTGGGCACTCCGGGGGGTCGTCCACCCAGTCCACGACCTGACCCCGAGGCGTCAGCGTCTGGGCCACGAGAAAGACACTCGACGGCAGGCCGTACCGAGTGACTGCAGGGAACATGGAGTCGTAGAGCGACTCGAACCCGTCGTCGAACGACAGGTGTACCTGTCCCCGTGGCAGGCGGCCGTCAGCTCCCATGCGCGTCAGAGCCTGATCAAGAGTGAGGACGTTCCGGCGCCGGCTCAGCCACTGACACTGGGCCTCGAAATCTGAGGGGTCGACAGCAAGCGCTGATGTCCACTGCGACTCGACGGCGTGGTAGCAGAGGACAGTCATCGTCGGGTCTTCGTGACCTGGGCGAAGACGGCTGAGATGTTGCGGGCCATCACCTTCTGGGAGAACTTCTCGACCACCCGGCGCCGACCCGCCCGTCCCATGTGCGTGCGCAGCTCTCGATCGGTGAGCAGCCGCTCGAGGGCGTCGGCCAACTTCACCGGACTCTTGGCGGGGACGACGTAACCCGTCGTTCCGTCGTCGATCGCCCGGGAGATGTCACCGACGTCGGACGCGACCACGGGAAGTTCGCTTGACATGGCTTCCAAGATCGACAGCGGCATTGCCTCCCACCACGACGGCAGACAGAAGACATCGGCCTCGGAAAAGACCGCAGGCATCTTGCTCGAAGGGAACCGGCCCCAGAGCTCGGCGACGCCGTCAGCTGCGCTCGTGACCTCGACCTCGGCATCGAGCCCCTCGTCTGGGGTTCCGCCCACCAGGGCCAACCGGTGCGCGACCCCGCGTTCGGTGAGCAGCTTTGACGCCTCGATCAGGTCGACCACTCCTTTGCGCGGGGTGAGGAGCCCGACGTAGAGGATGAGCGGCACGTCGTTGGTGGGACCATCGAGTGGGCTGAACTCGTCGGTGTCGACGCCGTTGTCGACAAGGACGACCCGCTCGGGTCCGAGCACATCAGCAAGAGCGTCCGCACCGGCAGACCAGACGGGGACGACACGGTTCGCCGGCAGCATTCCGACCTTCAGAATCCACCGGCTCTTGGCGTCGCGCAGCCACATGTGCAGGTTTCCGCCGTGCGCGTGGACGACGACACCGCAGCCCCTCGCTCGCCCGGCGGCAGCCATCAGTGAGGCCCGCAGGACGGTGACCGCCGGGGTCAGCGCCGAGTTGATGTGCACGACATCGTTGTTCTTGGCCAGCCGCCAGACCGACGAAGTGTCTCGCCAGGTTCTGGTGATGTTGCCCAGCGTCCAACGGCCGGCTTCGGGCACGCCGGCATGGGAGACGTTGAGGAAGGTGATCTGGTGCTCGTCGGCAAGGTCACTGGACTGCAGCATCGCCAGGAACGTCGGGATTCCACCGACGTCAGGGGCCCCTTTGCCCACCAGCAGGACGCGGCTCATGGCGCGACCTCGACGTGACTTTGCCGAACTTGGCCCGTCAACTGATCCCCCTGTGTTCGCCGCCTGAACTGGCCCTGGCGGGTCTGCAGCGTTCCTCCATTG
>JBDTTS010000127.1:0-6618 GCA_039930525.1 Actinomycetes bacterium
TCGAGGGAGTTGTAGCCGTGCATACCGCCGCCACCGAACCCGCTGACCTCGCCGGCGGCATACAGGCCGGGCAAGGGTTCGCCGCCGCTGGTCAGGACTGCACCCCCGAGGTCGGTCTCCAGCCCGCCGAGGGTCTTGCGGGTGAGAATGTTGAGGCGTACAGCGATCAGCGGGGCCGCTTTGGGGTCGAGGAGCTTGTGCGGGGTCGCGGTCCGCCAGAGCCTGTCGCCGCGGTATTTGCGCGCGCCGCGGATCGCCGTGACCTGGGCGTCCTTGCTGAACGGGTTGTCCAGCTCCCGGTCGCGGGCGGCTACGGTCCTGGCTAGGGCGTCGGCGTCGATGAGCGGCTTCGCGGTGAGCTGGTTCATCCCGGCGGCGAGGTCCCGGATGTTACCAGCGACGACGAAGTCCTCCCCGTGCTGCTTGAACGCCTCGACCGGACCCGGCGCCCCCGCCCTGATCCGCGCCAGGAGCAGCCTGACGTCCTTGCCGGTCAGGTCCGGGTTCTGCTCGGACCCAGAGAGGGCGAACTCCTTCTCGATGATCTTCTGGGTGAGCACGAACCAGGAGTAGTCATAGCCAGTGCTCATCAGATGCCGGAGCGTGCCGAGGGTGTCGAAGCCCGGGAAATAGGGCGCTGGAAGTCGACGGCCCTCGGCGTCGAGCCACAGTGACGAGGGGCCGGGCAGGATCCGGATGCCGTGGTTGGCCCAGATGGGGTTCCAGTTCCGCAGGCCCTCGGTGTAGTGCCACATCCGGTCAGAGTTGATGATGTTGCCTCCGCTGGCCGCGGTGATCTCCAGCATCCGGCCGTCCACGTGCGCCGGAACACCGGCCACCATCTGCGTCGGCGGTGGCCCCAGTCTCTCGGGCCAGGCTTTGCGGACGAGGTCGTGGTTGCCCCCGATACCACCGGAGGTCACGATCACCGCCTGGGCGGTGAGCTCGAAGTCGGCGATCTCGACCCGGGAGCTGGGCTGGCCCCGTTCGATCCGGCTCGGCTCCAGGATCTTCCCGCGCACCCCGGCGACCGCACCCTGGTCGGTCACCAGAGCATCGACACGATGGCGGAACTTGAGGTCGATGAGGCCGGCGGCCGCGTGCTCGCGGACGCGTCGCTTGAAGGGCTCCACGACGCCGGGGCCAGTGCCCCAGGTGAGGTGGAAGCGAGGCACGGAGTTCCCGTGCCCCTGCGCTCGTCCGTCACCGCGCTCGGCCCACCCGACGACTGGGAACAACCGGTGACCCATCTGCCGCAGCCAGGAGCGTTTCTCTCCGGCGGCGAAGCCCACGTATGCCTGCGCCCAAAGGCGGGGCCAGTAGTCCTGAGGCCGGTCGAACTGGGCACTGCCGCACCAGTCCTGCCAAGCAAGGTCAAACGAGTCGCGCACTCCCATCAGCCGCTGCTCAGGGGTGTCGACCATGAACAGGCCACCCAGTGACCAGAACGCCTGCCCGCCCAGGGAAACCGCCGGTTCCTGGTCGAGGATGATCACCCGCTTTCCGGCGTCGGCGATCTCGGCGGCCGCAACCAGGCCGGCCAGTCCCGCGCCAACCACGATGACATCGGTGTTCATGGCACTCCCTGCACGTTCGGCGGGCATTCGGACCGGCGTACCACCAAAGAGCGGAGACACTCTCCGGTGGTTCCGTCGAGAAGTTCGCGTGTCGCGTCGGCGTGGCCGGCATAGCGCGCGGTCTCGTAGATCAGGCGCAGCAATGACCATCGAAGTTCTGCGCCCTCCTCCGTCAGACACGGCTCGGTCAACGACGTGGTCCTGACCAGGTCATCTGTAGTCGCCGCTCGCACCCGGTAACCAGCCAGGGCAGCGGCCACCGTGAGTTCGCGGCCAGGAGTGAACTCGGTCACTGGGGCCCCGTCGGGCCTCCACCCTGCCTGCAGGCCGCTGAGATCCTCGACCTTGCGGATAACGGCTCCTCGGAGAAATCCGAGCCAGCGAAGGAACAGCCCCCGCTCATCTGAGGATCCACGGGGAAATTCGACCTCGGAGTCCGACGACATCACCACAACTTAACGGCAGCCGTTGCCACAAAGGGATCCTTGGGTTCTCGCGCTACGGGGCGAATTCAGGGATGGGAGGAGCGGCTATGTGCTCCAGTGGACGTTCGCCTTACGACGCGCGACGCTCAGTTCGAGGCCCTCACCTACACATAGACCTTCATCACGACTGGAGTCCCGGGGGAGGCTCTGATGCCTCGGGGTATTAGACCCTGGTGGGACACGGAGGTCCCGGGTCTGCGACCAGGGTCGGTCTGGGGGGTCTGCAAGTTCGGTCTGCGGGGCGACGTGTGCGCCGCCGCCCGCGCGAAGACTGGCAGACATGATCCAGATACAGAATCTGACCAAGGACTTCGGGTCCCGAACCGTGGTGGACAACCTTTCCTTTGAGGTTCGCCCAGGGGTGGTGACCGGATTCCTCGGGCCGAACGGCGCAGGGAAGTCCACGACGATGCGGATGATCCTGGGGCTCGACCGGCCGACCTCGGGGCAAGCCTTCATCGACGGCATGAGATATCGCGACCTGCCCCGACCCCTGACCATGGTGGGCGCGCTGCTGGATGCGCGCTGGGTGCACGGGCAGCGGACGGCGCGGGCACACCTCGCGTGGCTGGCCGCGTCCAACGAGATGCCTCGCCGCCGGGTCGACGAAGTGCTGGACCTGGTCGGACTGACCGACGTTGCGGGCAAGAAGGCGGGTAGCTTCTCGCTGGGCATGTCCCAGCGGCTGGGGCTGGCGGTGGCGCTGCTGGGCGATCCTCGGTACCTGTTGCTGGACGAGCCCGACAACGGGCTGGACCCCGAGGGCATCGTGTGGATCCGCCGGATCATGAAGAGGTTGGCCGCTCAGGGACGCACGGTCTTTGTCTCCAGCCACCTGCTGGCCGAGATGGCCCTGACCGCAGACCATCTCGTGGTCATCGCCGCCGGGCGCCTCATCGCCGACATGAGCGTGCAGGCGTTCATCGCCGACAGCGCAATCGGCTCGATCAGAGTGCGGGCGCGTGACCTTGGCGCCCTCAGCGAGGCCCTCACCATCGCCGGCGCCAGCCTCGAGCGGCTCGAGGACGGGCTGGCGCTGCGTGTCCATGGCCTGAGTGCCGAGCAGATCGGTGAGGTGGCCGCCCGCGTGGGCGCGGTGGTGTACGAGATCTACGAGGAGCACGGCTCTCTGGAGGAGGCTTTCATGCGGAGGACCGAGGACACGCTGCAGTACCGCAGCGCCGACGAGTCAAAGGTGGCCGTCTGATGATCAGCACGCTCCGCGCTGAACAGATCAAGCTGACCAGCCTGCGAGGGTCGTGGGTCGCCGCCGCGATCTTCGTCTTCCTTTCTCTTGCCTTCGGCCTGGGCAACGCCTATCTGGTCAACAACCCCGCCCAAGACTTCACCATCTCCAACACGGGTGCCACGGAGGGGATTCGCGGCCTTGGCCTGACCGTCCTGATGGTCCTGGGAGCCGTGTTCATCACCCAGGAGTACCGGTCCGGGACCATTCGGCTGTCCTTCCAGGCAACCCCGGAGCGCTGGCGGATTCTGGCGGCCAAGGGGCTGCTGCTCGGTGGGGTCGGGGCGACCGGAGCAGTGCTGATGGCCGTTGTGGCGATCCCGCTGGCCGCTTTGGTGGCCGACCCGGAGCGGCACGGGGACCTCGGCTTCGGGTCGGCCGGCGGCACGATCGGCGCGCTGGCCATCACGTGCGCCGCCGCAGTCCTGCTGGCGCTGGGGATTGGCGCGCTGGTTCGCAGTACTGCTGTGGCTGTCGCCGTCGTTGTGTTGTGGCCGGCGATCCTGGAGTCAACCGTGGCGCATCTGCCCCGGGTCGGCGAGCATCTCGCGCCCTTCCTGCCGCTGGGCAACGCCATGCTCGGCATCACAGGCAAATCCTCCAAGAACGTGGACTACCACTGGGGGCAGTTGGGCGGCCTGACCTACTTCCTCTGCTTCGCCGTGGCCGTCTTCCTCGCGGGCATCTGGGCCATCGAGCGTCGCGACGCCTGAGAGGCGAGCTCGGCCGGGTCCACGAGGCCATCCTGGTACGCAAGGATGACAGCGTGGACCCGGTCGCGCGACCCGGTCTTGGCGAAGATCCGGCTCACGTGGGACTTCACCGTCGCCTCGGACAGCTGGAAGTCGGCGGCGATCTCGGGATTGCTGGCACCGCGGGCCATGGCCTCCAGGACCTCGCGTTCGCGCGGGGTGAGAGCCGCCGTGAGCGGCGCTCCCTGGTGGGTGTGTAGCCCGCGGTCCGGGAGTTGGCCGATGAATTCGAGCAGCCGCAACGTCATCCGCGACGAGATCACCGCCTCGCCCTCGTGGACGGTCCTGATCGCCGACAGGAGGACCTCGGGCTCGGCGTCCTTGAGCAGGAAGCCGCTGGCGCCGGCGCGGATCGCGCCGAGGAGATGCTCGTCGGTGTCGAACGTGGTCAGCACGATGACCCGCGGCGGATCCGGCATGGCCATCACCGCCTCCGTCGCGTGGATGCCGTCCACCCTGGGCATCTGAATGTCCATGAGCACCACGTCCACCGGGAACTGCGCGAGTCTGGATGGCAGGTCGAAGCCGTCGGACGCCTCAAGTGCCACGGTCATGTCCGGCTGGGAGTCGACCACCATCGCCAGACCGGCGCGGACCATCGCCTGGTCCTCGACCACGGCGATACGGATAGTCATCCTGTTTCCGCCGGGAGGGGGATCTGGGCGCGCACGCTGAAGCCGCCGCCAGATCGGGGACCGGCCTCCAGCGTTCCGGACAAGGCCTCGGTGCGTTCCCGCATCCCGATCAGCCCGGACCCGCCTCGGGCCATGGGGATCGGGACCGGGGCGAGACCGCCGCCGTCATCGCGGATCTCAACGGTGAGGTCGTCGCGCCAGGTCAGGGTCACCGTGGCCCGGGCGCTGAGCCCGGCATGCTTGACCACGTTTGTAAGGGACTCCTGCACGACGCGGTATGCCGCGAGCCCGGTGCTTGCCGGGACTGGGCGAGGACACCCCTCGGTACGGCGCTCGACGTGCAGGCCGCGCGAAGCCGTGGAGGAAACGAGATCAGCGACATCGTCGATACCGGGAGGCGGGCCGCCGAGCTGACCCGACGGGTCACGCAGGGCTCTGATCACACCCCGGAGCTCGCCGAGGGCCTGGCGTCCGCCTCGCGAGATCTCCCCGAGGGCCCGCACGGCGGCGTCCGGGTCCGCAGCGGCCGCGTACCGCCCACCGTCGGCCAGGGCAACCATTCCGCTGACCGAGTGGGCGATGATGTCGTGCATCTCCCGGGCGATGCGGGTGCGCTCGGTCAGGATTGCGATCTGTTCGGCCTGCGCCTGGCCCACCTCGGCCTGGCGCATCCGCTCACGGATGGCGTCGACCTCCTGAGCCCGGGCCCGGCGCAGCTGACCTAAGACCCAGGAACCCAGCACGAGGCAGGTGGTGAGCGCGGCGAGGATCAGGCCCTGGGTGTTGGCGCGACCTTGCTCCTGTACGGAACGGTAGACCGAAGCCGCCAGGAGCAGAGCGAAGACCGCCGTCGTCGCCCACGACACCCGACGCGCCGACCGCGCCGAGACGAAGTTGACGGTGATGAGCGCCGCGATGAAGACGCCTGGCACAGTCATCGGGTAGAAAACGAGGGCGGCGAGCGACAACACCCCGACAGCCCCGACCACCGCGGGAAGTCTGGCTCGGTGCCACAGCAAAGCACCTGTGGCGGCGAATCCCAGCAGTGGGGGCAGGAGGCCGTCGTCGTTGGGGGCTGTGGCGATAACGGCGAAGATCTGCAGCACCGCGATGGCGAGGATCGTGAGTAACAGCTCGCGGCGAGAAAGCCCTGTGCTGTATCGATGCTGCCGCGCGACCCTGCCCAGGGACTGGGCGTGCTCGCGGCCATTCATGCCGCACACCCTATCGACGCGCCCCTACCACTCCTGACCTGGCCCGACCAGGGGCGGCGAGGAAGCGCGTCCGTGTCCTGGAGGAGTACACCATCGCTCAGCGACCAGTTGAATGACGACGCTTCACGGAACTATGGACAGGGAAACAACGATCAAGACAATTGGCAAAGGGAGTGCGAGCGTCTGAGCGCGACTGCGATCACGGGGCGGGTGATTGTAGGCAGCCGTTACGACCGCCCGGATGGAAAGTCCTGTATTCATGAACGTCGCTAGCGCAAAGACGAGAACCTGGGTGCGCTCCGCTGCTGTCATGCCCCTACTGGACTCAGTGTGAGCGTGGCCATGGGCTCAGGGTGAGCGTGGCGAAATGGCGCCGAGGTTGATGAGCACTCATCGGCTACGCCGGTATCGTTTCGTGGAGTATCAACGTCCAGATTGCAGATCGTCCTGCGTGACACCTCACCACCGTGGCCGCCGCGAGAGGAAGACGTCCTAGCGGATTCGTGCCGAGCCAAACACTGTGCGTTTTGAGCGTTTTCACCTATGCTTAGGACATGGCTGGGGCAATCGCGCACGATCAGGCGCAGCGCTTACGCGCAGCGCTTGACAGGGCACTTCGCGAATCGGGCGACGCACTCGAGGCTTCGGGTTCGACCCGTGACGCGTTTCTGCGCCTCGTAGATGTCTTGGAGTCGAGTCCCGAGGCGGT
>JBDTTS010000128.1:0-6589 GCA_039930525.1 Actinomycetes bacterium
ATGGTGGCTGAGGAACGCGGGGTCGACCTTGAGATCCCGATCGGGACGATGATCGAGCTGCCCCGTGCCGCAATCCGTGCGGGCGATCTCGCCCATGTTGCTGAGTTCTTCTCCTTCGGCAGCAACGACCTGACTCAGACCACCTGGGGATTCAGCCGTGACGACGTGGAGGGCGCCTTCTTCACTACCTATCTCGATGCGAACATCTTCAGTGTCTCGCCGTTCGAGACGATCGACGCTGACGGTGTCGGCGCGTTTATCCGGATGGCCGCAGAGGCCGGTCGGGCCGTGCGGCCGTCGATGAGCCTTGGTGTGTGCGGTGAGCATGGTGGCGATCCGGCGTCCGTGCATATGTTCCACAACTGGGGGCTCGACTACGTGTCGTGCTCACCGTTCCGCGTCCCGATCGCGCGACTGGAGGCGGGGCGTGCCGCCATCGCCGCTGGGGCCAGCGACACCCGCTGACGCAGCAACGATGTTGTGGGGCTGGGTCGCGTAGGGTCCTGTGGGTGGACGACGCGGTGAGTGAGCAGGTGAGTGGCTACGACTCCTTGGCGGTCGAGCGTCGAGTAGCCGAGAACGCGAAGAGCAGCGGGCGCAACGCGTTCGCCCGCGACCGGGCTCGCGTGCTGCACTCGTGGTCACTGCGACGGTTGGCCGCCAAGACGCAGGTGGTCGTGCCATGGGAGAGCGACTTTCCACGCACGCGTCTCACCCACTCGCTCGAAGTTGCCCAGATCGGGCGCGAGCTCGGGCAAGCACTTGGCTGCGACCCTGATCTCGTCGAGACCGCCGGCCTGGCACACGATCTCGGTCACCCGCCCTTTGGTCACAACGGTGAGCAAGCCCTGGACGAGATCGCCCAGGGCTGCGGTGGCTTCGAAGGGAATGCGCAGAGCCTGCGGATCCTCACCCGCCTGGAGACCAAACGGCTCGATGCGTCAGGTGCGAGTGCTGGGCTCAACCTGACCCGAGCGACGCTCGACGCAGCGACGAAGTATCCGTGGCCACGCTCGCCGGAGCGGCACAAGTACGGCGTCTATGGCGAGGACAGGGCTGCGTTCGACTGGCTGCGGGCTGGGGCTCCCAGCGAGCATCGGTGCCTCGAGGCTCAGGTCATGGACTGGGCGGACGACATTGCCTACTCGGTGCACGACTTCGAAGATGCGATCCACGCTGGGCATCTCACCCTTGGGGCGCTGCACGACGATGCCGAGCGCAAGGTGTTGCTCGACCTCACGCGGGAGCGCTACGCGCCGTCGTTTGAGTGGGGAGCTCTGGAGGCCGCCCTCGATCGGTTGCTCGCTCTGCCTTACTGGCCGGGCAGCTACGACGAGAGCCACCGGGCCATGGCATCGTTGAAAAGCACGACGAGCGAGCTGATCGGGCGATTCTGTCTGGCTGCCGAAACCGCTACTCGCGCGGCTCATGGCGAGGGCGCCCTGCGTCGGTACGACGCCGACCTCGTCGTGCTTCCCGATGTACGCGCCGAGTGCGCAGTTCTCAAGGCGATCACCGCGCAGTACGTCATGCTCCGTAAGGGTGCTCCGGAGCGGTACGCCCAGCAACGCGAGATCGTTACCGAGGTGGCGCACCGGATGCTGCTGGGGGCGCCCGACACTCTCGATCCGATCTTCGCCGAGTGGTACACCCAGGCCACCGATGACGCGGGACGGCAGCGTGCGGTGATCGACCAGGTGGCGTCACTCACCGATACTGCAGCCCTGTCGGCGTTCGGTCGACTGCGTTCCCGGTGACGATCGACGTGAGTCGCGTCGAGGCTGAGGTAGTGCGACCTCTTCGTCACTCGGTGCTGCGAGCCGGCTCCGACCCTGCCGAGTCGGTGTACCCCGCAGACGACTTGGCAGACACGGTCCATCTTGCTGCTGTGGACAGTGATGCTGTCGTTGGCACGGCCACCACGTTCCCTGAGCCGTACGAAGGACGCCCCGCCTGGCGTCTGCGTGGGATGGCAGTGAAAGACGGATACCGCGGACGGGGCATCGGGACGGCGCTGCTCACCGAGGTGCTCGCCCACGTACGCGGCAGCGGCTTTGATCTGCTCTGGTGCAACGCCCGCAAGCCGGCACTGACGTTCTATGAGGACCACGGCTTCGTCCTTGTCGGCGAGGAGTTTCTGGCTGGGGGCGGCGTCCCGCACTTCCTCGCCGTGTGTCACCTCTAACCTGTCGAGCCGGACCTCGTGGACGCGGCGAAGGCGCCCCAGATGTGGCTCAGGAGCGCCATCGTCTCGCGTCACGGGCTAGGCCCAGAACGAGTCCCAGTTGTACAGGTCGAAGAAGTGCTCTCGGCCGTCGGTGATCTGGCCGTTCTCCACCTCCGCGACGATGCAGCAGTAGACGTCCAGCTGCTTGCCGTTGCGTTCGCCGGTGTTGTGGTGGATCCCGACCACAGCTCCGTCGTCGCTGCGCAGGACGTTGAGCAGCGTCGCTTTGAACGTGCCGTTAGTCTCGCCGCCATACCTGCCGAACTGGCCAAACGTGGCCTCGCGACCCTTGTGGTCGCCGGCGACCGAGCTCTTGCCGGGCGTGTGCCACTGGATGTTCTCGCTCATCAGTTCGGTGAGGGTGGCCATGTCTGCTGTGTTGAAGGCGGCGTAGGCGCGGCGAACGATGTCGGCGTTTTGTTCTGCCTGGGTCATGATGTCTTTCCTCCTGTTGTGTGATCGGCGGATCCGAGTGGCTGATCCGAGTACTGTCAGGGTGCTCGCGCTGGCCCATCCGGCACATCGGGAGGTCTCCCTATTTCTGATCAATCCCTGCGCTTGGGCGAGTTGGTCGCCACCTTCGCCCTGGCCCAAGACAACGCATTCGGCCAACCGCTCGAGTCGCAGTTGCGGTCTTGCCTGCTGGCATCGTGGATCGGCGAAGAGGCAGGGTTCGACGACGAGCTGCGCGACACCACCTACTGGGTCGCGCTGATGCGGTACATCGGCTGCACCGGCCATGCCCACGAGGTCGCAACGGTTTTTGGCGACGAGATCGCGATTCGGGCACAGACGCTGATCCATGATGCTGGGAACCCGGTCGAAGTGATGCAAGATGTGATCGCCTTCGCCAGGGCGAACTATCCCCCCGAAGCACACGACGAGGTCAAGCAGTCACTTCAGGCAGGCGCCTACGAGTGGGCTGTCAACAATTTCGCTTCCGGGTGCGAGGTAGGCGACATGCTCGTTGGCCGTCTCGACTTCTCGCCTGAAGTCCGCGACGCCCTCGCCTTCACCTTCGAGCGGTGGAATGGCAACGGCTTTCCGGCGGGCGCCAGCGGCGACCAGATCCCGCTCGCTATGCGGGTCGTTCATCTGAGCCACGATATGGAGGCCATCGGCCGGCTGTTCTCGCCCACTGCAGCGGTGGACGCTGCCCGCGCAAGGAGCGGCGAGACCTATGACCCCCGGTTCGCCGAGATCTTTGTGACTCACGGGCTGGCATGGTTCGACCGGCTTGCCAAGCTCGAGCCGTGGGACGCGGTACTAGCGATGGAGCCAGAGCCGCACCGCACCCTGAAGGGCGCTGAGCTTGACGATGCTCTGGTGGTGGTCGCCGACTTCATCGATCTGAAGTCGCCGTTCATGGCGGGGCACAGCCGTCGATGTGCCCAACTTGTCACGGACGCCGCTGGCGCGATGGCGTTGGATGAGCCGACGACCATCAACCTTCGGCGGGCAGCCTTGGTGCACGAGTTGGGGACGACAGCCGTCCCCAACTCGATCTGGGACAAGCCGAGCCCCCTCACACGTGCCGAGTTCGACCGCGTCGAGATACATCCGATGCTGACCGAGCAGATGCTGCGGCGATCCCCCGCATTGGCTGAGCTGAACCCCGTCGCTTGCGCACACCACGAGAAGGCGGACGGCTCCGGCTATCACAAGCGTTTGGCTGAAAACTTGATCGACCCGGCTGCTGGCGTCCTGGCGGCCGCCGACATCTACGTGGCGCTCACCACGGATCGGGCCGACCGCCCCGCGTTCACCCCAGACCTCGCCGCTAGCGAACTCGTCCGACTTCGTGGGGCGGGCGTGCTGTCCACGGTGGCTACGGAAGCCGTTCTGACGGCGGCCGGTCATGGTGGTCCGGCACCTGCGAAGTCGACGACCAACCCGGGCGGTCTCACGCGGCGTGAGGTCGAAGTACTGCGGCTCGCGGCGCGTGGACTCACGACCAAGGAGATCGCCGAAGACCTCTACATCTCACCGAAAACAGCTGACCACCACATCCAGCACGTCTACACCAAGATCGACGTATCGACTCGGGCCGCTGCTTGCTTGTGGGCCATGCAGAACGGCGTCGTTGAATAGGAACGGTTGAGCCGATCGCCTAGACGCGCCTTGAGTGGGGCCCGGTATCGGGTGTCGTTGTGAATCCCTCAAAGAATCCAGCAACGTCGCCCATGCTGACAAAGCCGACGATCGCGTCATCCGCCGAGACAGGGAGGCGACGCATCGAATGTTTGCTCATCTGCACGGCAGCCCATCGAACGTCGTCCTCGGGCGCCACTGTGATCATTTCAGTGGGGCACACCTCACCGACGGACGTGCTTTCGGAAGCCGACTTGGACGCCAGGCGGGCCGAGAGTTGCCGGTCTGAGACGACGGCGACAGGACGACCGGCTTCGGTGACCACCACGTCGCTTATTCGGTGCTGCCTCATTAATCGTGTGGCTGCAGAAACGGGTTGCTCGACGTCGAGACAGATGACCGGACCGGCCATCACGTCAGACACCTTCGGAGCAGGCCGTGCTTGGGCAGAGATTTCGGTCATGACGCTGAGTTCCTTTAGGTTGAGGTGGGTGTGGCGACGAGCAGCTCACGACGGGTCTTCGGTGACCGCCCCGACGAGGTCGTCGCGTGTCATCGAACGAGTGCTTTGTAGCCCCTCATTGCGTGCCTGTTGTTCGAGCTGGGTACGCGTGAGTGGGTCGGCAATCGATGTCAAGATCTTCGACCGTGCCTCAGTGAAGGCGGAACCAAGGACTCGCTGCTCGCTCGCAGGAAGTTTGTCGGCCTCAGTCAGGACCGTGTTCTCTTCTTCTTCAATATGGTGATTGACGGCCTCGACCAGTGACTTCAGCGTGTGCTCGAACTCATCTTCATTGAGGTTGTGCTTGACGAGTCTCTCGACGAGCCGGTCAGCTTCGGCATGCTCGTGCTGGCTGTGTGCCACCGCATCGCCAGCCTCGTGGCGAAGTTTTGGATAAACCTCGGTCTCTTCTGCTCGACTGTGTGCGGCAAGGAGCGCCAATAGAGTCGGGGCTGCGAGCGGGCGTAGGCGTGGGTTTTGTAGTTCGCCAAAGAGCCTGCGCATCTCGCGGTGATCGTCGCGGATGAGTTCGCTGACGGGGAACTCGGTATGCATTGCTACTCCTTGGATATCGCTCAAAGGCGGCTCGTTCGACTGACGTTCAGGGACTAGGTACCCCAAGGCAGACGGATGAAACATCTCGTGACTTGGGTCTCTACGGGGCGGGTTGCCGGACGGCGCGATGACTCGGCATAGTCGATGAGGTGCATGATTGAGACCGTTCTTAGCAATCACCTGAAAGGAAGCTCCCGTGACAGCCGATCCGGACCACTCTTTGCCGCTCAATGACGGCACAACGCTGCCCGCTCTCGGGTTCGGAACGTATGCGTTGAAGGGGTCTGATGCGATCGGCTCGGTAGCGAGCGCCTTGACCGCTGGCTACCGGCTGCTCGACTCGGCGGTCAACTACGAGAACGAGAGCGAGGTCGGGCAGGCGATCCACGATGCGGGGTCCACCGGCGACGTAGCCATCGTCACCACCAAGCTGCCTGGACGCGATCACGGCTACGACGAGACGATCGCGTCGTTCGAGGGATCACTCGAACGAATGGGCCGCATTGATCTGTATCTCATCCATTGGCCGAACCCCCGCTACAGCAAGTACCTGGACGCCTGGCGGGCCATGGTCGACCTGCAGCGTGAAGGACGGGTCCGGTCGATCGGGGTCTCGAACTTCACCGAGCGCCATCTGCATGAGGCAGCTGACGCCACCGGGGTGATGCCTGCGGTGAACCAGATCGAGCTGCACCCCGAGTTTCCGCAGGCCGAACTGCGTCGTGTCCACGCCGACCTAGGAGTCGTCACCGAGAGCTGGAGCCCGCTGGGCGAAGGCCGGACGTTCGACGACCCTGCCGTCACCGGTCCGGCTGCCACGTACGGCAGAACACCGGCTCAGATCGTGCTGCGGTGGCACATCCAACTGGGCGCGATCCCGCTACCGAAGGCGTCTAGCGAGGCTCGTCAGCGCGAAAATCTGGACATCTTCGACTTCGCGCTGACCGAGTCTGAAATGGCGGCCATCGCGAGCCTCGGACGTCCCAACGGTCGCCTCTGGGGCGGCGACCCGATGACGAACGAAGAGATGTAGCCGACGTCAGATGTACATCTCGGGGGCGGGCGGTGGAGGCGCTGTCAGGTCCATACCGTGGACGTCGGCGACGGTGGAGGCGAACCATTGGTCGAAGGGATCGGCTGACTGCATGATCGACATCATGTACTTCTCGGCGCCCGGACCTTCGTGCACCGCGATTACGAGATGGCTGCCATCT
>JBDTTS010000129.1:0-6574 GCA_039930525.1 Actinomycetes bacterium
CTGGGATCGTGGGCGGCGCCATGCTGGCGACCGGCGGCGTGGCACTGACCGACCGCAACACAGACACCACGCCGATTGCAGCTCCACCGGTCATCGCCAGCGCCTCACTCGCGGCCCTCCCGCAACATCAAGGCGGCGGAACCGCAGAAATCATCGAGACCGACGCGGGCGCTGAGCTGATCGTCGACGCTTCTGACTTGTCGTCTGGCGACGGCTTCTACGAGGTCTGGTTGATCGACCCAGCGACCTCCCAGATGATCGGGCTCGGGGCGCTCATCGACAACTCAGGGCGGTTCCCGATCCCGGACGGTCTCGACCTCAGCCGCTACACCCTTGTCGACGTATCCCTCGAACCTCTCGACGGTGACCCGGTGCACTCGACCGACTCGGTGGTGCGCGGCGAGCTGGCCACCTGACGTCGTTACGCTTATCGAGTGGTTTCTGGTGTGAACTCTCCTCCAACGATTGCCGGACCGACCAGGTCGCACGTCGGGCCGGTCCCAACCGGTGCCGTCGGCAGTCGTGGACGACGTATTCTGCTTGCCAATGTCGTCGCCGAAATCGGCATCGTCGTCACTGGTGGACTCGTGCGCCTCACCGGATCAGGCCTTGGCTGTCCGACCTGGCCAGAATGCACCGACGGCAGTCTGGTGCCTGTCACCGCGCAGTCCGAGGGCATCCACAAGTTCATCGAGTTCGGTAACCGACTACTCACGTTCGCGGTGCTGGTGGCCGCTGTTGCCGCGCTCCTCGTCGTCCTACGTCCCTGGCTGGCGCACCGACTGACCTCAGTCTCCCTGCTCGGAACCCCTGGCAAAGTGCGACGTCCACTTCTCTGGCTCGCGGTCGCAGTCGCGCTCGGCATCGTCGGACAGGCGATCCTTGGGGGCGTCACCGTTCTGCTCGACCTGCATCCGGCCACGGTAGCAGCGCACTTCATGCTCTCCATCGTCATGATCGCTGCCGCCTTCGTGCTGTACCGCCGCGCTACAGAACCCGGAGATCAGCCCGCCATCGTCGTGGTCCGACCCGAACTTCGGTGGCTCGCACTGAGCCTGGTCGGCGTCGGGGTTCTCGTTCTCATCTTGGGCACAGTCGTGACGGGATCAGGGCCGCACTCTGGTGACACTGACGTGGTGAACAGATTCGACCTCGACGTCCGCATGATCAGCTGGCTCCATGCCGACGTGGTGTTGGTCTTCCTCGGACTCGCTCTGGCCTTCACTGTTGGCGCTCGCCTGTCGGGCGCCCCACGACGGGCGTCTCGGGCAGGGGCCGCCCTCTTGGGCGCTTGTCTCCTGCAGGGCGCGATCGGCTACACGCAATACTTCACTGGAGTGCCGGTGCCACTGGTCTCTCTGCACATGCTCGGTGCCTGCCTTGTCTGGATTGCGACCCTTGAGGTGGCGCTCAGCACCCGACGTCGAGGCCATCACCTGGTCGAGGAGCGAAACGACTCAGCCGTCGTCGCCTGACTCAGAGTCGTACTCGGTGCGCGCCGAAGGCACGCCAGAGACACACTGCACCTGCATCTTCGCTTCGCCATTGTTGCTGACGAATTTCACCTCTACCTCGCGTGCGGGTCCCGGGTCGACCTCATCGACCCGGTAGCCAACGGCGGGGCTCCACGAACGCAAAGCGACCTGTCCCGAACGGCAGGCAGCCACGACGCTTCCACCTCTTGAGGCGAGCGTTCGAACGACGGTCGTCGGTCGTGGCGACGTGGTCGGTGAGGAAGTCGGCGTGGACGTGGGCGAGGGACGCGGAGAGCTGGATGTCGACGGGGTGGCTGACGGCTCGCTCGAGGGCTCGGCCGAGGGCTTGGTCTGTTTGGTCTTCGAAGGGCTGGGCTTGGTCACCGGCGTCGGCTCATCGGTGGGGGCACTGGTGGCCAGTCGCTGGCTGACTTCACTTGCTGTCAAGGCAGGGATTGAGGCGGGCGTGACCGCACTACCCACCATCTGTACCGCGATCCAACCACTGACGATCGCCACGGAGGCAAATACCGCCCAGAGTGCCGCAATCCCGCCGCGTGAACCTCGCATCCCCTAAGAGTGCCTCATCCGTGCGGTTCCGCACACCACCGGACGGCTACGCTCGTTGGTGTGGCGCAGGTTTTGGTGGTCGAGGACGATCCGGCGATTCGTACGGCCGTCCTCCGGGCTCTGGACGATCTCGGCCATGCGGTCTCATCAGCTTCCGATGCCCTGTCGGGTCTTCGGACGGCACTCGAGACCACGCCCGACATCGTCATCCTCGACCTTGGGTTGCCCGATATTGACGGCTCGGAGATGCTGCGCATGCTCCGAGCCGTGAGCGATGTTCCGGTGATTGTGGCGACAGCGCGCGACGACGACCCCACCGCGGTACGCGCCCTTAACTCAGGTGCCGACGACTTCCTGGCCAAACCATTCAGCGCCGAGCAATTGGATGCACGTATCCGAGCGGTTCTCCGGCGGACCCAGACGTCCACGCCCCACGTCGAACTCACGGCAGGCGCCATCGTGCTCTCGCCGGCCGCACGAACTGCCAGTCTCGAAGGAGAGCCCCTCGATCTGACTCCTCGCGAGTTCGACTTGCTGCAATACCTGATGGAACGCCCCAACACCGTGATCGGCAAACGCGAGCTGCTCACGGAGGTCTGGCGGATGGCGCCCTCTGGGGCCGACAAGACAGTCGACGTGCATGTGTCGTGGCTACGACGGAAGCTAGGCGAGACCGCTGCTGAGCCTCAGTACCTGCATACGGTGCGAGGCGTAGGGCTCAAGCTCGCTGCGCCCATGGCGGAGTAGCGCGTGCGGAGGCGTCTTCTGCTGACCGTGGCGGCTACGTCCGTGCTGATCCTGCTGGCGTTCCTCGTCCCCCTCGCGGTGCTTGTTGGGTCGGTCGCTGAGTCACGGGCCACATCAACCGCGGTGCTTCGCGTGCAGTCCCTGGTTCCTGTCGTCGGTGAAGCCCCCCAACGATCAGTCGCGCTAGCGGTCGATCTGGTCAACGCTGACGAAGGTCCACCGGTCACCGTCTTCCTACCGGGCAACGAGCAGGTGGGCGAGCCGGCCCCGCTCTCAGATGCCGTTGCCCTGGCGCGCACCGGCCGAACGGTCGTCGTCGACACCGAACAAGGGCGCGAAGTCGCGGTGCCGATCCTCGGTCTCAAAGATGGCACTGCGGTGATCCGGGTACTCATCGGCGAGGAGGAGCTTGGCGAGGGTGTCCTGCGGGCTCGCTTGGCGCTGCTGGCCCTTGCTGTCGTCCTGTTGCTGTTGGCCATGGCGATCGGCGACACGCTTGCCCGGTCGTTCATCCGTCCGATCGAGGCGGTTGCGGAGACTGCGGGGCATCTCGCAGGTGGTGATCTCGACGCGAGGGTAACACCAGCCGGGCCACCGGAGACCCAGTCGGTGGCAATCGCCTTGAACCGACTGGCAGCGCGGATCATCGATCTTCTTCATGCTGAACGCGAGGCCGTCGCCGATCTCAGCCACCGACTCCGAACGCCGGTGACCGCGCTGCGGCTCGATGTTGAAGCGCTGCCGAACGGCGAGGACCGCGAGCGGCTGATCAACCACGTCGGATCGCTGACTCGGTCGATCGACGCCGTCATCACCGAAGCCAGGCGACCGATCCGTGAGGGCGTCGACGCCCGTTGCGATGCGGCAGCCGTGGTCAGAATGCGCGTGCAGTTCTGGTCGGCACTCGCCGACGACGAGCAGCGCCGCGTCGAAACCTCTATCCCCGCTGAGGCGATGCTCGTGGCCAGCACCCCCACCGATCTAGCCGCCTCGGTGGACGCTCTGTTGGGAAATGTGTTCGCCCACACTCCAGCCGGCACTGGTTTCAGTGTCGCTTTGACGGCGACGCCCGATGGGGCGCTGATTACGGTTACCGACGACGGACCAGGGTGGCGTCTGGCACATCCTGAACGGCGCGGACGCTCTAGCGCAGGCTCGACGGGGCTGGGCCTGGACATCGCCGGCCGGACGGCCAAGGCGTCCGGCGGCGAGCTAAAGCGCCTCGACGGACCAACCGGGGGTGCGGTGGTGCTGATGTCGCTGGGGCGGCCCGGCTAGCAGTACCTAACCGATCGGTAGCAGCGGGTCGATGCCGACCATGACAAAGAGCAGCGTCAAGTACGTGATCGACCAGTGGAAAAGTCGCATCGGAAACCACTGGTCTTCGGGCAGACCGGCGAGCACCCGCCGTCGGAGACCCACGACGGAGCCAAGGAAGATCGCACCGAGCACCACCGCCACCCCTAGATACACCAGGGTGAGGTCAGCGACCGGCCACAGGACCAACGATGCCGCCACCATGGCGAGCGAGTGGCCCAGCATGCGCCTCACCACGACCCGCGGCTCAGCGACGACGGGCAGCATCGGCACGCCGGCCGCGGCGTAGTCGTCGCGAAAGCGCAGCGCGAGCGCCCAGAAATGCGGCGGCGTCCACCAGAAGACAACACCGAAGAGAACCCACGCCGGCCAGGCCAATCCGCCGGTCACCGCCGCCCACCCGATGAGGACCGGCATGCACCCAGCGATGCCACCCCACACGATGTTGGAGGCCGTTCGGCGCTTGAGCCCGACTGTGTAGACGAGGACGTAAAAGACGATCGCGAAGAGGGTGAGTGCCGTCGCCAGGGCGTTGACGGTCGACATCACCACTAGCGCCAGCGCCCCAAGGGCAAGCCCGAAAATAAGCGCCGAGCGGGGCGTCACAGCCTGTGTGGCGAGCGGACGTCGCCCTGTCCTGGTCATGACCTGATCGATGTCGCGGTCGACGAAGCAGTTCAGACTGTTGGCTGATCCGGCAGCCAGACTGCCGCCGACGAAGGTGGTGAGTACGAGCAGCAGGGAAGGCACCCCATCTGCCGCGAGGAACATGGTGGGCACGGTGGTGACAAGGAGCAGTTCGATGATGCGGGGCTTGGTGAGCGCCACAAAGGCGCCCATGGTCGCGAGGGCGCGCTGTCCGCGCCCAGCCCCTCTTGTCGGCGCCGATGTATCGGCTGGCGCGGCTGCGGTGTTGCGTGAGGGGTCGGCACCGACGACAGTCATGTGCACCTCAACTCACTGATCGGCAGCTGAACGAGAAGTCGAGGACGAATCGGGCCCCAAACTCGGCCCCACTGTATCCCGATAGGCTCAACGAAGAGGCGCCGCATCCCGCGTCGTCGACCCTCTCTCCCCTCGTGAGTGGCCCATGAGTGACGCCCCGAACAGCCAAGTGACGCCCACCGGCATCTCCTCCCCGCCACTGATCTGGAGCGATCTGGACCGTCGCGCCGTCGACACCTGCCGCGTTCTGGCCATGGACGCCGTCCAGAAAGTCGGCAACGGGCACCCTGGCACGGCGATGAGTTTGGCGCCGGCCGCCTACTTGGTGTTCCAGCGCCATCTGCGCCATGACCCTGCCGACCCGACGTGGCTGGGACGCGACCGCTTCATCCTGTCGATGGGGCACTCGAGCCTGACGCTCTACCTGCAGCTCTACCTGTCCGGCTACGGGCTCACGCTCGAGGATCTGCGGTCGCTGCGCACGTGGGGCAGCCGCACGCCGGCTCACCCCGAATGGCAGCACACGGCTGGCGTTGAGACCACCACGGGTCCGCTTGGCCAGGGGCTGGCCAATGGTGTGGGAATGGCCCTCGCTCAGCGACGTGTCCGCGGACTTCTCGACCCCGACGCTGCACCAACCACCAGTCCCTTCGACTGGAACGTCTGGGTGCTGGCCAGCGACGGCGACATCCAAGAGGGGATCAGCGCCGAGGCATCCTCGTTCGCCGGCACCCAGCGGTTGGGCAACCTCACCGTCATCTGGGACGACAACCGCATATCGATCGAGGACGACACGCAGATCGCCTTCACCGAAGACGTATGTGCGCGGTACCGGGCCTACGGCTGGGGCGTCGTCGAGGTCAACCTTGCCCCCGACGGAGACGTCGACGTCGAGGCGCTTGACGCGGCGCTCACGCAGGCACGCGCCGATCTGGACCGCCCCACTTTCGTGCGCCTGCGGTCCCAGATCGCCTGGCCAGCTCCGCATGCCACCAACACCGGAGGGGCGCACGGAAGCGCCCTGGGCGCCGACGAGGTGGCCGCGACCAAGCGAGTATTAGGTGTCGCCGACGATGAGGCGTTCGCCATTGACCCTGCAGTCCTCGACCACGCCAGAGCGGTGGCCGGTCGCGGCGCTCACGCCCACCAGGAGTGGCAGACGAACTACGGCAAGTGGGCCGTCGCCAACCCCCAGCGCGCCGCGCTGCAGGAGCGCCTCGAGAAGGGGCAGCTGCCCGACGACTGGCGGGTCCACCTCCCCACTTTCGAGGCCGGCACCTCGCTGGCCACCCGGTCCGCGTCGGGCAAGGTGTTGGCGTCCCTTGCCGAGGTCCTTCCCGAGCTGTGGGGCGGGTCGGCCGACCTCGGTGGATCGAACAACACCACCATGCCGGGCCAGCCTTCTGCCCTGCCCCTCGACCGCCAGACGGCTTCGTGGTCTGGCCATCCCTACGGGCGCACGCTCCACTTCGGCGTTCGCGAGCACGCCATGGGGGCCATCGCCAACGGCATCGCCTTGG
>JBDTTS010000130.1:0-6569 GCA_039930525.1 Actinomycetes bacterium
CGGGTAGGAGGCCCACGTTGACGGTCCTCAACATCGACCGGATCACCTGCGACGAAGGATCCATCAACCGCCGTCACGCCGGCGGGCAGCAGCGAGGCACGCCGGCCGACGACCGCCTGCACCGCCCCTGGGTCGAGCCAGAGCCGCCCGTGCGGTGATGCCGCGTGGGCAAGCCAGAGGAGCCGAGTCGGCGTCCGGCGGCCCGACGGCGCGAACCACGTGCCAACATCATCACCGGCCAGTGCGGGCGCCACCGACTCGGCGTGCGCCAGCACGACCGGGATTCCGGCGCCAGACGCAATCCTGGCCGCGGCGACTTTGGTGATCATGCCGCCGGTGCCAATCGATGAGCCGCGCTTTCCTACGTCAACAGCGTCGAGCTCTTCAGGGCGGTTCACCTCAGCAATCCGGGTTGCCCCCTTTCGACTCGGCGGGGCGTCGTACAAGGCGTCGACGTCAGAGAGCATCACGAACAGATCGGCGTGCACCAGGTGCGCGACCAATGCCGCGAGCCGGTCGTTATCGCCAAACTTGATCTCGTCAGTTGCCACGGTGTCGTTCTCGTTCACGATAGGCAGAGCGCCAAGTTCGAGAAGCCGGTAGAGCGTGCGCTGGGCGTTGCGGTAGTGCGCGCGGCGCACCACGTCCTCGGACGTCATGAGCACCTGACCCACCGTGATCCCCCGGTTGGCGAAGGCCTCGGTGTAGCGGTGCATCAGCAGTCCCTGACCGATGCTCGCCGCTGCTTGCTGGGTGGCCAGGTCGCGTGGACGCTTCTTGACCCCAAGCGGCTCAAGGCCAGCGGCGATCGCCCCCGACGTGACGAGCACGATCTCGGTGTCTGAGGCCCGACGGTCAGCCAGTGCGTCGACCAACCGCACAACGCGGGCTTCGTCGATGGCGCCCTCGGGAGTCGTCAGGGACGACGAACCCACCTTCACCACGATCCGACGCGCTGCAACTACCGCGTCCGGCCTGCCAGCAATGGGAGCCGCAGAACGGCCGGCGCTCACTGCTCGCGCTCCCACGCCTCGACTCGTCGGTCAGTACCACGGGGGCTCTGCATCTGCTCAGCGCCAGCCTGTTGGAGTGGGGCGAAGTCGAAGATCACACCCTCCTCGTCGTCGCCGATGACGACTTCGGCCCCAGGTTCAGCGCCGTTGGCAGCGAGGGTCTCCTCGACGCCTAGCCGCGCGAGCCGGTCTGAGAGGTAACCAACGGCTTCATCGTTGCTGAAGTCGGTCTGGCGCACCCACCGCTCGGGTTTGTGGCCCCGCACCCGAAACCGGCCATCCTCGACGGTCACTGTGAAACCGGCGTCGTCGACCGGCGTCGGACGCAGCACGATCCGGGTGGCCTCGGGCTCGGGCAGAGCGGCGCGGTACTGGGCAACGATCTCGGCCAAGGCGAAGTTGAGCTGGCGCAAACCCTCATGACTCACAGCCGACACCACGAATACCGGCCAGCCGCGCTCCTGCAGCTCAGGCGTCACAAGCTCGGCCAGCTCACGCGCTTCGGGAACGTCGATCTTGTTGAGCACGATCACTCGTGGGCGCTCGGCGAGCCCACCGTAGGCAGCCAGCTCGTCTTCGAGCACCTGAAGATCAGTGAGTGGATCACGGTTGGGCTCAAGGGTGGCGCAGTCGAGCACATGCACGAGCACCGCACACCGTTCGATGTGGCGCAAGAACTCGTGGCCAAGACCTTTACCTTCGCTTGCGCCCGGGATTAGACCAGGCACGTCCGCGATCGTAAAGCGCGTCGACCCCGCCTCGACCACACCCAGGTTCGGCACCAGCGTCGTGAAGGGATAGTCGGCGATCTTGGGGCGCGCCGCGGAAACCGCGGCGACCAGGCTCGATTTGCCAGCGCTGGGGAATCCGACCAGACCGACGTCGGCAACGATCTTGAGCTCGAGGACGACGTCGGCGTCGATCCCCGGCTCACCCAGCAGTGCGAATCCAGGCGCGCGGCGTCGCGGAGACGCCAACGACGCATTGCCCAGACCACCGGAGCCGCCCGCAGCAATGACCCAGCGGGTGCCGTCACCGGTCAGGTCGGCGATGACCTCACCGTCGATGCCCACCACCACGGTGCCCTCAGGCACCGGAAGCACCAGGTCTTCGCCGTCGGCTCCGTTGCGATGCCCGCCCATGCCTGGCTTGCCGTGCCCGGCCTTGCGATGCGGGCTGTGGTGGTAGTCGAGCAGCGTGGTGACGTTGCGATCGACGACCAGCACGACCTCACCACCGCGTCCGCCGTTACCGCCGTCGGGTCCGCCGAAAGGCTTGAACTTCTCGCGGTGTACCGACGCGCAGCCATTGCCCCCGCTGCCGCCGGCAGCATGCAGAAGAACGCGGTCGACAAAGGTGGCCATGACGTCCTGCCTCCTTTACACCCCTCAAGACACGAAGGGCCTCACCCGAAATCGGGCGAGGCCAGACTCCGTGGCGTGCTGGTGTGGCTACTCCGCCGCGACGATGTTGACGACTCGGCGACCGCGACGGGTACCGAACTCGACCGCACCAGGGGTGAGGGCGAACAGCGTGTCGTCGCCACCGCGACCGACGCCGCGACCGGGGTGGAAGTGGGTGCCACGCTGACGGACGATGATCTCGCCAGCGTTGACGAGTTGGCCGCCGAAGCGCTTGACGCCTAGGCGCTGAGAGTTCGAGTCACGACCGTTACGCGTTGAGGACGCGCCCTTTTTATGTGCCATGGCTAATGCTCACTTCCCCGCTGCGATGTCGGTGACCTTGACCTCGGTGTACTTCTGCCGATGGCCCTGCCGCTTGCGGTAGCCGGTCTTGTTCTTGAACTTCATGATGGTGATCTTCGGACCCTTGAGAGCGCCGACGACCTCGGCGGTCACCGTGACACCGGCCAACGCCTTGGGGTCGCTGGTGACGGTCTCACCGTCAACCACGAGCAGGGCGGGAAAGGTGATGGAGCTGCCGGGTTCGCCGTCGACCTTGTCGATCTGCAGGACGTCGCCGACCGCAACCTTCTCTTGACGGCCGCCAGCGCGAACAATCGCGTACACCGCGAACTCCTCACGTCACTGCCGGTAAGCAGCGACACACTCGTGCGAGGCCATCAGAAGGGCCTCGCTGTTGGTCTGTAGTGGTCTGGGGTGGTCTGGGGCTAAGGCACACCAGCGCCGAGGGCTAAGGGTACGGAGTGCCCCCGCGATGGGTCAAACCAGGGTCGGGTCGGTCTGAGACTCAGCCCCAGCCTCGGTCTCAGCCGGCGCCCCTGGCTCACTTGGCTCCGCGCCGTCATCGTGCTCGGCCGCAGCACCTAGCGTGGCTCCGACCACCTTGGCCAGAGCCGCCCTGGCCGCCGCCTCGCGGGCCGCCGCCTCTGGGTCGACCTCGGGTGTCGTGGTAGCTGCCGCCTTGCCGCGGCGGCGCCTGGACGACTTCTCGTCGCCGCGCTTGCCGCCGCCCTCGGCAGGCTTCTTGGCCGCGACCGGTTCGAGCGTGACGTGGCGACCGAGTCCGCCGCACTCCTCGCACGTCGTCGAGAAGGCCTCAAGCAGCCCCTGACCCACGCGTTTGCGGGTCATCTGAACCAGCCCGAGTGAGGTGACCTCTGCCACCTGATGCTTGGTGCGATCGCGCCCCAGACACTCGACGAGCCGACGCAGCACGAGTTCGCGATTGCTCTCGAGCACCATGTCGATGAAGTCGATGACGATGATGCCGCCGACATCGCGCAGTCTGAGCTGACGAACGATTTCTTCGGCTGCCTCGATGTTGTTTTTGGTGACGGTCTGTTCCAGGTTGCCGCCAGACCCGGTGAACTTGCCGGTGTTGACATCGACGACCACCATCGCCTCGGTGCTGTCGATGATCAGGTAGCCGCCACTCGGCAGCCAGACCTTACGATCAAGCGCCTTCAACAGCTGCTCGTCGATCCGGTTGGCCGCAAAGGCGTCCTCGGGGTCTGTCCACTTCGACAGTCGCTCGCTGAGGTCGGGCGCTACATGCGTGACGTACTCGTCGACGGTGGTCCAGGCGTCGTCGCCCGACACGACCAGCTTGCTGAAGTCCTCGTTGAAGACGTCGCGAATAACTCGGACGGTGAGGTCGGGTTCTTCGTGCAGCAGGGCAGGTGCGGTGGCCGCATCGATCTGCTTCGAGATGGCCTCCCACTGAGCCTGCAAGCGAGTGACATCGCGCACCAGCTCTTCTTCACTGGCGCCCTCGGCCGCCGTGCGCACAATGACACCGGCATCGTCGGGAACGATCTTTTTCAGGATCGCTTTGAGCCTGGATCGCTCGGTGTCGGGCAGCTTGCGGCTGATGCCGGTCATCGAGCCGTCCGGCACGTACACGAGGTAGCGGCCTGGCAACGACACCTGCGCCGTCAGTCGCGCACCCTTGTGGCCGATCGGGTCTTTCGTCACCTGCACCAGAACAGCGTCGCCCGACTTCATGGCGTGCTCGATGCGACGCGGTTGCCCATCGAGGCCAGCGGCGTCCCAGTTCACCTCGCCGGCGTAGAGCACGGCATTGCGGCCACGTCCAACGTCGACGAAGGCGGCTTCCATGCTCGGCAGAACGTTTTGCACCTTGGCCAAGTAGACGTTGCCGACCATGGTGGCCGCCGACCGCTGCGCCACGTAGTGCTCGACGAGAACGTCATCTTCGAGCACGGCGATTTGGGTGCGGTCGCCCTGTTGACGCACGACCATGACCCGGTCGACCGCTTCACGGCGAGCGAGAAACTCTGACTCAGTAAGGATCGGCGGACGGCGTCGTCCCTGTTCGCGACCTTCACGGCGGCGTTGCTTCTTCGCCTCGAGGCGCGTCGAACCCTTGACGCCGGAGATCTGGTCGGACGCTTTGCGTCCCTCACGAACGTGAACGACGGTGCGGGCGGGGTCTCCGCCTCCGTCTTCGCCGTCGCCCCCAGAGCCTTTGCGCCGACGACGCCGCCGGCGCTTGGTGCCGGAGCCGCCTTCGCCTGATTCGTCACCGTCGTCGCCAGAGGTCTCGCCCTCGGCGGCATCGTCTGAGCCGGACTCCTCACTCGACGATTTGCCCTTGCGCCCTCGGCCGCCACGACGGCGACGGCGACGCGGACCGGCGTCGTCCTCTGCGTCGGCACTGGACGCGTCATCGTCAGAGGGCGCCACGGCGCCTTCACCCGAATCGTCAGAAGCGGCGGCCTTCTTGGTGGCCGCCTTCTTCTTGGTGGTTTTCTTGCCCGGCTTCTCAGCATCAACCGGGTCCGGCGCCTTGAAGAGCAGCGAGGGAGCCGTTGGGTCGCTGTCAACCGTTGCCTTCTTGGCAGTGGTCTTCTTGGTCGACTTCTTCGCCGTCTTCTTGGCCGCCTTCTTGGCGGGCGCAGCCTCTGCTGCCTTCTCGGCCGGGGCCGCGGCGCTGGGCGGGCCAGCTGGGCGGGCGGCCGCCTTTCGGCGAGCACGAGGCTGAGTCGTGCTGGTTTTGGTGGGGGTCGTTGGCTCGTCGTCGAGCATTCGGGCAACTCCTGTCAGACCCGAGCGGCGCACCGCCACGGGTGAAGTCTTCGGCCCCTTGAGGGGCGACGAGGCCTACCGCGGGTGCGGATGGGCCGCGACGGCGGCGTCAACGCTGGCGCGGTCGGCAGCCAGTGGATCGGCTACCGTCCCGCTCTTCGGCTCGAGGGGGCCTTGCGCCAGCCGGGTCACCAAGGGTGGGACCGGCGGCGTCAGGCCCGCTACCTGTCGCAGGGCGGTGAGGACGTCGTCTGGTCGTACGGCCGGTGTGGCATGCCGTACCACCACGCGCAGTATCGCACAGGGGTCGCCGGAGGCCGTGTGACCGCTCTCGGCGGCGAGTCGAAGAATCGGCCCCCTGGCATCGAACCGGCGGGGGCCCGACTTCATCATCCGCTCGACCTCAACCTCCCCCTCTGCCATCAGCAAGGCGACGCCGTCAGCCGCTTGACCTGCGGAAACGTGTGGCAGCTGCACCTGCCACACGGACGCCTGCAGCAGGTCGGCCAGGGCGCCGGACGACGCCTCGACAACCTCGACCACGTCAAGCCCAGGGGGCAGGGCGGCGTCGAGAGCGGCCCTGACCCGCTCTGGATCAAGGCGCTCGGTGACCGAGATCTCGAGGTACTCCGCCTCGCTGGCCGCTCCCATGGCGGCGGCGCCGGCGTACGAGATCTTCGGGTGTGGGGTGAATCCGGCGCTGTAGGCCATGGGAACGCTGGCTCGGCGCAGGGCCCGCTCGAGGGCGCGCTGGATGTCGCGGTGACTGGTGAAGCGCAGTCGGCCGCGCTTGGCGTACCGCATGCGCAGTTTCTGCACGATGGGCGCGACGTCGCGCTGGGGTGGTTGACGGGCCATCAGCGGAACTCAGGCTCGCAGCGACTCGGCGCCGGCGCCGATGGCCGTCAGCGGCAGCAGCTGCTTACCCGTGGGACCGATCTCGATGTCGGTGTCCATCTGCGGGCACACGCCGCAGTCGAAGCACGGCGTCCACCGGCAGTCCTCGACCTCGACTTCGTTGACGGAGTCTTGCCAGTCCTCCCAGAGCCAGTCCTTGTCGAGGCCCGAGTCGAGGTGGTCCCAC
>JBDTTS010000131.1:0-6559 GCA_039930525.1 Actinomycetes bacterium
TGGGCACACCGCGCCAACACAGCCGCTTGACGACTTACGCCCCTGGGATGTCTAGCGCCGTCCTAGGCGAGGCTCTCGAGCACCTTGATGTACTCGGCAGGGTCTCGCGCGTCGCCAATCCCGTTCACCACGGAGTACCGAACGGTCCCTTGCTTGTCGATGATGAAGGTACCCCTGAATCCGACACCTAAATCGTCGTTGAAGACGCCGTACTTCTTGGTGACCTCACCGTGCGGCCAGTGGTCGCTGAGCATAGGAAAGTCGTAGCCCTCGCGCTCGGCAAAGACGCGCAGCGCGAACTTGGCATCACACGCGATCGCGAGCGTGGTGGTGCTGTCGTTGTCCAGTGACGCCAGGCGTTCATTGATGTCGCAGAACTCCCCCGTGCAGATTCCGCTGAAGGCCCACGGAAAGAAGACGAGTACGACGTTCTTGTCACCGCGGAACGACGACAAGGTGATCGGTTCACCGTGCTGACTACTCAGGGTGAAGTCAGGGGCCGACTGACCAACATTCACCATCTGCTGCACCTTTCGTCGCATTAGTTACCGGGGAGTAAAGCACTGAGGGACCTATTTCGCACATCGTGGGGACCAAGGTCCATGTGCACGCAACGAAACGGAGAGGACCCTTTGGTCAAGGGTTCTTCCACATATCGATCAAGGAGGCGGACATGACCACCACAGCCAAGGGCGACCTGAGCGTCACCCATGCCAGTCAGGGCTCGTGGTACCACGGCTTCACTCAAGCCGCGACGACCAAGTACTGGGCGGCAATCGCTCGCATCGCCATCGGATTCGTATTCCTCTGGGCATTCCTCGACAAGAACTTCGGACTCGGCTACGCGACTCCTAGCGAGGGCGCGTGGAACTTCGCGATGGGCGACGGCAGCCCGACATTTGGCTTCCTCACCTTCGGCGTCAACCCTGAGGGGCCGTTCGCCGGATTCTTCCACTCACTCGGCGAGAGTGCTGGTGTGATGGGCGCAGAAGGCCCGACGCTGTACCCAGGAGCTTGGGTTAACTGGGCATTCATGCTCGCCCTCCTCGGTGCAGGCATCGCACTCATCCTCGGCGTCTTCATGCGCATCGGCTCCATCGGTGCCGCAGCACTGCTGCTGATGATGTACGTCGCGGCTGCACCTTGGGCGCAGTTCACCGATGAGGCTGGCGCCAACCAGTCAAACAACCCGATCGCCGACGACCACCTCGCCTACGCGATCTTCGCCATCATGCTGATGCTCTTCACAGCAGAACGTACCTGGGGTCTCGGCAAGTGGTGGCAGTCGCTCGGATTCGTCCAGCGCTACCCCTGGCTCGCCTGATCTCCTGATCGAACATGGGAAGGGCCCCGCTCCTCGGAGCGGGGCCCTTCCCATCAACGACTTTTGTCAGCGGCCGATCTTCGGTGCGACCAGACGTGTTCCCGCCCAGTCAGCTGCCGCGCTGGTGCTCTTGGTGGACGAGAGCCCTGCGGTGCGAGCCGCCTCGCCGATCTCGCTGGGCTCCACATGCCCACCCCTGCCTGCTTTGGGGGTAAAGAGCCACACCACGCCGCCAGAGGTGATGGCGGAAAGCCCGTCGACCAAGGCGTCCACCAGGTCGCCATCGTCGTCATGCCACCAAAGGACGACGACGTCGGCGACGTCGTCGAAATCTTCACCCACCATTGGCGAGCCCACGGTGGTCTCGATGGACGAGCGAAGGGCGTCGTCAACGTCATCGTCGGCGCCTATCTCCAGGACCACCTGTCCGGCCGCGAAACCCATTCGCGCGGCTGGGCCGTCGGGTACTCCCTCCGACCCTTGACTCCCACTCACGCAAACCCCTTCCGCTTCGCTGGGACCCACAGCAGGACCCACTTGGTTAGTCCATTACAGCCAGGACCGACACGCAAGTACATCAGGCCCACTTCGGTGGGGAGTCTCTCGGTCGGGGTCGTTCAGGCCCAAGCCTCGCCGACCACGGCAATGCACCGGAAGAACCAGCCCCTCGTGGCCGCCATCGAGATGGACCAGCAATGGTGGACCGCCCCTTCGCCCAGCCCCGGGCGGGGCGAAGGGGAAAGGACCTTAGGCCGGGCGTGCGCCAGTGTGCTCGCGCGTAGGCTACGAGAGGACCGGACGAACGAGACGCACGAAGCGAGGCGATACCAGGGTGAACACCGGACGCGAGCGCGAACCTCTGATCAGTGGTGGCCTACCCACCCAGCTCGTTGATGTCGATCCTGAAGAGACCGAGGAGTGGCGGGAGTCTCTGGACGATGTCATCGACTCTCAAGGTGCCTACCGAGCCCGGTACCTGATGCTCAGCCTGCTTCAGCGCGCCCGCCAACGAAATGTCGGCGTCCCCTCGCTGACGACGACCGACTACATCAACACGATCCCGCCAGAACAAGAGCCATGGTTCCCCGGCGACGAATGGGTCGAACGCCGGATTCGCGCCTATGTGCGCTGGAACGCGGCGATCATGGTGCACCGCGCACAGCGCCCAGGGGTCGGAGTGGGCGGTCACATATCGACATACGCATCCAGCGCCTCGCTCTACGAGGTTGGCTTCAACCACTTCTTCCGCGGCGCCGACCACGCCGGCGGCGGCGACCAGATCTACTTCCAAGGTCACGCCTCGCCTGGCATCTACGCTCGGGCCTTCCTGGAGGGTCGACTCGACGAGGACCGGCTGGATGGCTTCCGCCAAGAGCTCTCGCACCCCGCCGGGGGGCTGCCCTCGTACCCGCACCCGCGCCTCATGCCCGACTTCTGGCAATTCCCTACGGTCTCGATGGGTCTGGGGCCGATCAACGCGATCTATCAGGCCCAGTTCAACCGGTATCTGCACAACCGCGGTATCAAGGACACCTCGGACCAGCACGTCTGGGCGTTCCTCGGTGACGGCGAGATGGACGAGGTTGAGTCATTGGGGGCCATCGGGCTCGCGGCTCGCGAAGAGCTCGACAACCTCACCTTTGTCATTAACTGCAACCTGCAGCGTCTCGATGGACCGGTGCGCGGTAACGGCAAGATCATCCAAGAGCTCGAGGCCTTCTTCAGGGGCGCCGGGTGGAACGTCATCAAGGTGATCTGGGGACGCAGCTGGGATCCACTGCTCGCTCAGGACCCAGATGGCGCGCTCGTCAATGTCATGAACGCGACGCCGGACGGCGACTTCCAGACGTACAAGTCCGAGAACGGCGGGTTCATCCGCGACCACTTCTTCGGACGTGATCCGCGCACTCGAAAGTTGGTCGAGGACTGGTCCGACGAAGAGATCTGGGCGCTGCAACGTGGCGGCCACGACTACCGCAAGATGTATGCGGCCTACCGGTCGGCCATCGAGCACAAAGGTCAGCCGACGGTCGTCCTTGCGAAGACCATCAAGGGTTGGACCCTTGGCTCCCACTTCGAGGGTCGCAACTCCACGCACCAGATGAAGAAGCTCACGCTCGACGATCTCAAGGGATTCCGTGACCGTCTGGCCATCCCCATCGACGACGCCGACATCGACGCCAAGCTGCCGCCCTACTACCGGCCCGAGAAAGACAGCGACATCACGCGCTACCTGCACGAGCGGCGCCAGGCTCTCGGCGGGTATCTGCCTGAGAGGCGTTCGCAGAGTCGGCCCCTCGTACTGCCAGGCGACGCGTCCTACGCGGTCTCCAAGCGTGGAGCCGGCAAGCAGCATGTGGCGACCACCATGGCCTTCGTCCGGCTACTCAAGGACCTGCTGAAGGACCCCGAGATTGGTCATCGCATCGTCCCGATCGTCCCCGACGAGGCACGCACCTTCGGCATGGACGCCATGTTCCCCGTGCAGAAGATCTACAACCCGCACGGCCAGACTTATGCCTCGGTCGACCGCGAGTTGATGCTGTCGTACAAGGAAGCCATTGACGGCCAGTTGCTGCACCAAGGGATAAACGAGGCCGGTTCGGTGTCGTCGTTCATCGCCGCTGGTACCTCATACTCGACGCACGATGAGCCGATGATCCCGGTCTACATCTTCTACTCGATGTTTGGCTTCCAGCGCACCGCTGACTCGCTGTGGGCTGCTGGCGACCAGATGACCCGCGGGTTCCTGATCGGTGCCACGGCGGGCCGCACCACACTCAACGGCGAGGGTTTGCAGCACGAGGACGGTCACTCTCATCTGATCGCTGCGACGAACCCGGCCGTCGTCTCGTACGACCCGGCATTCGCCTTCGAAATCGGTCACATCATCCGCGATGGGCTGCGGCGTATGTACGGCGAAGAGTCCGAGAACATCTATTACTACCTGACGATGTACAACGAGCCCATCGAGCAGCCAGCTGAGCCTGTCGACCTCGACGTCGACGGGCTCCTTCGGGGGCTCTACCGATACCGACCGGCCACCAACGAATCGGACGTCAGGGCACAGGTCCTTGCGAGCGGTTCGGCGATGCCGGCAGCACTGAAAGCCCAACAGTTGCTTGCTGACGATTGGGACGTGTCCGCCGACGTCTGGTCGGTGACTTCGTGGGTCGAGCTGCACCGCGACGGCCTTCGCGTCGACGACGAGAACATGTTGTCCCCGGCGGCTGAACCCCAGATCTCGTACTTGACGAACCGGCTCGCTCACGCCGATGGACCGGTGGTGGCAGTCTCTGACTACCAACGCGCGGTGCAAGAGTTGATTCGCCCGTGGATTCCTGGCGACTACGTCACTCTCGGAACCGACGGGTTCGGGCTTTCCGACACCCGAGGAGCGTTGCGCCGGCACTTCCGCGTCGACGCCGAGGCGATTGCGGTTCGCACTCTGCAAGAGCTGGCCAGACGCGGCGAGGTCAAGAACGAATCTGTCAAGGAAGCATTCGACCGCTACCAAATCAACGACCCCCGCGCCGCCGATCCGGGCGCGGGAATGGGCGACGCATGAGGGGAACATGACCAAGACCAAGACCACGACCGATCAAGCCAAGCTGAGCAAGAAGGCCTATGAAGTAGAGCTCTACCGGTTGCAGGTGGAGCTGGCCAAGGTGCAGCAATGGGTGCGTACCACCAATCAGCGTGTCGTCATCTTGTTCGAGGGACGCGACGCCGCCGGTAAGGGTGGCGCGATCAAACGCGTCACCCAGTATCTGAACCCCCGTATCGCCGAGGTGGTGGCCCTGCCCGCCCCCACCGAGCGCCAACGCACCCAGTGGTACTTCCAGCGCTACATCGAGCATCTTCCGGCCGCTGGCGAGATCGTGCTGTTCGACCGCAGTTGGTACAACCGCGCTGGGGTTGAGCGAGTGATGAACTTCTGCACCGACGACGAGTACCGACGCTTCCTGCACCAGACTCCGGGCTTCGAGCGAATGCTCGTCGAGGACGGCGTTCTCCTTCGAAAGTACTGGTTCAGCGTCAGCAACATTGAGCAAGAGCGGCGCTTCAACTCACGGATCGCCGACCCGCTGCGCCGCTGGAAGTTGTCGGACATGGACGCCGAGTCGATCTTGCGCTGGGAGGAATACTCGCGGGCAAAGGATGAGATGTTCATCTTCACCGACATCCCCGAGGCCCCTTGGTACGCCGTCGAAGCCGACTCAAAGCGGCGGGCGCGGATCAACATGATCGCCCACCTCCTGTCAACGCTCGACTACACAGACGTCGAACAGCCTGCCGTCGAGCTCCCGAAGCGTCCGGCGGCCGAAGGTTACGAACGCCCGTCTCGCGACCACTTCAGCTATGTCCCCGACCACGCCGCCACTCTCAGCTAGCTGACTGCTTCTGAGGGCGTCACCCAAGGGGACGCTCGGTGGCCCAGGGCGTCACCCAAGGGGACGCTCGGCGGGAGTTGTCGGGGTGCTACAACTCAACAGCGCGACCCCTCTAGTTGACGGCCCCCTCTGGCGCCTACCCTGCGGTCGTGCCATCTGCCAGGGCGAGTGACGCCACCGTCACCAGGATCGAGCGTGGCTCGGGCGACCTCGCGAGCGAGGCCATGACGAGGGTTGAAGCCACGCTGCCGTGGTTTCGCGCCATGTCGGCCGAAGACCGCTCGTGGATCACCCTCGTTGCCCAAGCCGGTATCGCCGCCTTCGTCGCCTGGAGCCGGCGACCAGAGTCCGCCCGAGCGATCACCGCCGAGGTCTTCGGATCGGCACCGCGCGAGCTGGCCCGCGTCGTCACGCTGCAACAGACCGTCGAACTGGTCCGCACGACCATCGAAGTCGTCGAAGAGCACTCTGCCGAGCTGGCCGAGCCAGGCGATGAGGCCCCATTGCGCGAGGCCGTGCTCGTCTTCGCCCGCGAGGTCGCCTTCGCCGCCGCCGAGGTCTATGCGCAAGCGGCCGAGCTACGCGGAGCCTGGGACGCCCGACTCGAGGCCCTGCTGGCCGACGCACTGATGCGCGGCGACGTCGGCGACGACGACTTGTCTCGAGCTTCAGCATTGGGCTGGTCGCGAGCCCCGCACGTCTTTGCCATTGCGGGTTCACCACCAGACGTCACGGCCGCCACCGTCGTGGACGCCTTGCGTCGCACCGCCCGCCATGCCGGGCTTGACGTCATTTCAGGCGTCCACGGCCACGAACTCATCAGCATCGTGGGTGGCTCGCT
>JBDTTS010000132.1:0-6552 GCA_039930525.1 Actinomycetes bacterium
CACGTCCGCCTCGGTGTGATGTCGTTAGTGCTCGATCTGGGGACGATCGGGGGCGACGACGTATGACAGGCGCAGTGACTCGAGCGTCTTGACGATTCGCGACGCCTCAGCGTCCGTGCCATGGCTGAAGTTTGGCACGGACCGATAGACCGGCCGCGACTACGACGCTGGCAGCTGCGGCGGCGGCTCGGGGAGCCGTCTTGTGAGTTGCGGCAAAATCTCGGCGACCAGGGCGTCCAGGCGTCGCTCGCAGCGCTTCATCAGCAGACGCCTTTGCGGCCGCCCGGCAGCCCGGGCAAGAACCACGGTGCGCGACATCTCATCGAGCTCTTCGCGCCAACGGGCGTAGGCAAGCGGGTCAACTCCGACTGCCGCGGCCTCGGCCAGAGACACCTGGACGGCGGAGATCTTGCGCTTGACGCGTCCCTCGGTGCTGAGCTTGGCCGGTAGGGCTGCGGTCTGTTCGGCCATCGAGACGACGAATTGCTGAGCGGCTGGGTTGTCCTTGAGATACGGCAACGCCTTCTTGCCGGCCGCGAAGACGACCGGCCCCCACTTGATCAATACCTTGATGCCTGCTGCCCACGGGACCATGGGCGAAGTATCGCAGGAGGCGTCGACGCTGACCGCCGCGGCTGGCTGTGGGTGCCACCTGTCAGGCTCTGCTCGTGCCGTCGCAACGAAGACCTCCACCGGGCTGGCCGGCCGCTGTGCCACCCCCTGGAGCCGAGGGATGGGAGCCCAGGGCGGTCGCTTTCCTTCTCGATCTCGCCCCCGGTGACTTTCGCACGGAACCGCTCTATGCACGGCAGCCGCTGTTGCTGGCCTGGCGCGTGCAGGCCCTGGTCGTGGCGCAGCTCGAATCGGCCCGAACGTCCTACTCACGCGCTCGCGCTGAGCTGCGCGACGATGCCACCCCCGAGGTGCTCGCTGAGATGCTGCAGGCGCTCGAGCGTGAAGGTGCCGCACTGCTCGCCAGACGCCGAGAGGTCGACCTGGTGGGTCGGGCCTTACGCGGTGAGTCGTTCGTCACCAAGCTTTAGTCCGCGCGTGAGCGCGCCGCACTGCCCACGCCGTTCTAGACTGTCGACAAAGGTCGGCCACGAGGTCGACCTCAGCTTTGTGGTGACCGGAGAGGAGCACCCTGGTGTCGCTGCTCTCGCAGATCGCTGCGCCTGCCGACGTCCAGGCGTTGGCTCCGGAAGAACTAGAGCCGCTCGCTGACGAGATCCGCAGCTTTCTGGTCGAGAACGTGTCGCGGACCGGAGGACATCTGGGGCCGAACTTGGGCGTCGTCGAGCTCACGATCGCGCTGCACCGTGCCTTCGACAGCCCGCGCGACGTGGTGCTCTGGGACACCGGGCACCAGGCGTACGTCCACAAGCTTCTCACGGGCCGGCAAGACTTCGATTCGCTTCGCAAGCGCGACGGCCTGTCGGGCTACCCCTCGCGCGCTGAGTCCGAGCACGACGTCATCGAGAACTCGCATGCTTCCACGGCCCTGTCGTACGCCGACGGCATCGCGAAGGCCATGCAGTTGAAGGGTGAGCGCAGCCGCACAGTTGTGGCCGTCGTCGGTGATGGCGCTCTGACCGGCGGGATGGCGTGGGAGGCCCTCAACAATCTGGCGGCGGCGCAAGACCGACCGGTGATCATCGTCGTCAACGACAACGAGCGGTCTTACGCACCAACGATCGGCGGCCTCGCGCATCATCTGGCGACGCTTCGCACAACACGTGGGTATGAACGGTTTCTTGGTTGGGGGCGCACGGTCCTTGGCCGAACTCCCGTTGTTGGCCAGCCGCTTTTTGACACCCTGCACGGTATGAAGAAGGGGCTCAAGGACATGGTCGCCCCGCAGGGTCTCTTCGAGGACCTCGGACTCAAGTACGTCGGGCCGGTGGACGGCCATAACGTCGAAGAACTCGAACATGCTTTACGCAGGGCCAAGGCATTTCGAGGGCCGGTGATCGTCCATGCGCTGACCCGTAAGGGTCTCGGCTACGCCCCTGCCGAGAACGACGATGCCGACCACTTTCACGGGGTCGGGGTCATCGACCCAGAGACAGGCCGCGCGATTACCAGCGCCGGCCCGAGTTGGACAGGCGTTTTCGCTGACGCCATCGTCGAGGCTGCGCGTCAGCGTGACGACATCGTGGCGATCACCGCGGCCATGCTGCAGCCAGTGGGCCTGGGCAAGTTCGCCGAGGAGTTCCCTGATCGCGTGTACGACGTCGGGATCGCCGAGCAGCATGCGGTGACGTCAGCTGCCGGCTTGGCTTTTGGCGGCATGCATCCAGTGGTTGCCGTGTACGCCACCTTTCTGAACCGCGCCTACGACCAGGTGTTGCTCGATGTTGCGCTGCACAAGGCCCCCGTGACGTTCGTCCTCGATCGGGCCGGGGTGACTGGCGACGACGGGGCGTCGCACAACGGCATGTGGGACCTCTCGATCTTCCAGACCGTTCCAGGGCTGCAGATCGCCGCCCCCCGCGACGGTCAGCGGCTGGACGAGCTCTTCGCCGAGGCGATTGCCATCGACGATGGACCCACCCTGGTGCGGTATCCCAAGGGTGCATTGCCCGAAGAGATCGAGGCGCTTGAGCAGGTCGGGGGCGCAGACCTGCTGTATCGGTCGGGCGACCGCGATGTGCTCATCGTTGCCGTTGGTGCGATGGCGGGGTGTGCGCTCGAAGTGGCTGAGCGGCTCGGCGACCAGGGCATCGGCGTCACCGTCGTCGACCCACGCTGGGTGCGTCCCATCGCTCCCGAGTTGGTGTCGCTGTCGGCCGACTTCCGGCTGGTAGTGACCCTTGAGGACAACCTGCGAGTGGGTGGCGTCGGCGCGTCGTTTGCCGAAGAGCTGCAGGACGCCGAGATCGCCACGCCGGTGCACATCGTCGGTATCCCGCGTGAGTTCCTCGGTCACGCGAAGCGCGACGAGGTCATGGCGGCAGAAGGCATGACCGCTCAGCAAGTGGCTCGTGACGTCGTCGAGCGGGTGAGTGGGCTGTCGCCCTTGGCGCTGCCGGACGCCCCGACGTCCACCCCGCGCACACCCTGACCGCCCGTTCGGGTGACAAGTCACCCCAACTTCGGGTGCAACGTCACGTTGCGTCCCAATGACGAACGAATTCCATACTCACCCACAGTGGACTTCTCGGATGAGTGCGGCGTTGACTACGTCATAGGGACGCAACGTGACGTTCCCCCCGCAAAGGGGGTTAGCGGCCGCGGAGCCAGGGGTCGACGCCGGCAGGCGGATCGTCCAAGGCGTGGCGCGCCGAACGTCCGAGCGAGCTCACCATCACGACCTCTTCGGGCGTGACGAAGACTGCCCGTTCGAAGCCGCGTTCGTCTGGCTCGGTCGCCAGCGCAGCCGCGGCGGCGAAGGCGGGGTCGATGCGCCCCAGGTCGAGCCATCCCCGCGTCCGCATCGGCACTGCGGCCGTGCGCCAGCCGACGGGATCGGCCTCGCACAGTGCCGTGCGATAGGCGGTCGATCCGAGCAGGGTGAGCACGTCAAGATCGCCGAACGGGCGAAGCGGAGCTACTCCCTCGCGCAGGAGGCGCTGAGCGGCGAGTCGGCCGGTGCGCTCGAGCTCGTGGGCTTGGCGCGGCCACCAGCCCGTGGTGTCGCAGCGCGCCGCTACGAGCAGCGAGGGCGGAGCCACCACGACCTCGTCGGGGTCGTCGAGCAGCCCGAGCAGTCCCAGGCCCAGGTCGAGTGCCTCACCTGGCACCCTTGCCTCGATCCAGGCTCGACCCGGGTGCAGCGGGTGACCGGGCGGCAGGCCGACGGGGCGGGCGAACTCGACAGGCTCGGAGAGCCGGGCTAGCCCCGTGCGCAGCCGCACCCATATGCGGAGTCGGCGTCGTGCGGTCTCTGAGTCTGGGTCACTGTCGCCCACCACATGGTGGATCTCGTGCCAGCTCAGGGTGATATCGGGGTGGTTGCCCTCGACGGTGACGTGATGGTCGCCCGGAAGCAGGTCAATGCTGTCGAGCACGGAAACCGCCAGCACGGTCCGCCGCAGGGCTGGGGGCGGCGTCAGCGCGGCGTCAAAGTGCTCCGCTGGGTCGATGTGCGGGGTGTCCACCTGCCGACGGTAGACCGCGCGGCCGCGCGCCGCTCGCGCTCCGGTCAAGGCCACCCATCTGCGCAGGCGATGACGCGCGGTGGTGCGCCGACTACCGAAAGACGCCAGCGCTTGCTGCTTGGGCGTCCACCCCCCACTGTTGGGAGGTGGCACTGACCGAGCTCGACGTCCTGGATGCCGGGCCAACCCGGCCACCCCGCCGACAGTGGGTGTTGCCGACGTGGGCGAAAGCCACCCTCGCGGTGGCGGCACTGGTCGCGCTTTCGGGGTGGGTGCTGGCCCAGACGCAGCCGTGGAGCACTGGCCCTCCGCCGACCGGGCTGCGGTTGCTGATCGACGGCCCGGCCGGCCTCACCTGGGTGGACCTCGATACCGGGACGCGTACCAGCGCCACCGGCAGCGCCGATGGTGACGCACTCGAGGGCGTCGGCAGCGAGCGGGTGACCGTGGTGGGCAGCGGGGTGCTGATCCGGTACCCCTCGGGCGAAGTGGGGTTCGCCGACCCGGTGGTGAGCTATGACGAGAACGGGACGCCAGCGGACGTGGGCGAAGCCGATCTGGTGGTCCCGGCATCTCCGTCGTCGGTCTGGCTCGTGGTCGATGCGACGCCCCCAATTGCGGGAGGGGCAGCCTTGGCGAGCGCCTACGGCTCGTGGCGTTCGAGGGTGTTCACTGTGCCGCCGGGTCTGGCAGTCAAAGGTGCGGCGGCCGACGGTCTGGTCGCGCTCCGAGGGGTCTTCCGCGGCCAGAATCTGTTGTTGTGGGACCCGCAGCTGCAGCAGAAGATCCGTAGTCTGGGCCGCGTGATCGGCGTGCGTGAGGTCACTGACCGCTATGCCTTGGTGAGCACCGGGTGTCTGACGACGGGGTGTTCCACGGCCATGGTCGACGTCACTACCGGCGAGCGAACCCAGGTGATCACGCCCGCCGGATGGTTCGACGTCAGCACGCCGCGCCTGCTGCCGTCGATGGCCGGAGTTGCGGTCGTCGTGAAGAACGAGGAGGGCGGCACCGGGCTCGCCGTGGGAAAGCCCGACGACCTCACGATCGTGGACGGCCTTGCACCAGCTTTGGGATCGCAGCCGTTGGCCGGACCAGACGGGTGGCTCGTCGTGCCGCTCGCCAACGGTGATGTGGTGCCATGGCGCGAGGGCGTCGATCCGGCCGACATGACGCCGCTACAACTCGGCTCCGATGAGCAGGCCCTCGGTGTCAGCGGCTAGCGTCCGGCGGGCCATCGTGGAAGCGCTTACCGCGCACGGCGTCCGAGACACCGGCCCGGTCAAGGTACGGAGTGATGCCGCCGAGCCAGAACGGCCAGCCAGCGCCGAGCACCATGCACAGGTCGATGTCAGCGGCTGACGCCACTACGCCTTCGTCGAGCATCAGTCCGATCTCTTCTGCAAGGGCGCGCAGGACGCGGTCACGGACGTCGTCGGCGGTTGGCGGGGTGTCGCTTGCTGGCACCAGGGCACCGACCGTCGGGTCGATCGCCGGTGCGCCGAGCTCAGCGTCATAGACGCTGCGGTGACCGCCGGCGGCGAGTGCGTTCAACGTCGGCGAGACGGCGAACCGATCCGGAAACGCCTGGTGCATAGCGCCCACGACATGGGCAGCGACGCCGGTGCCGACGAGCTCAAGCAAGGCGAAAGGCGACATCGGCATGCCGAGGGGGTCGAGGCTGCCGTCAACGGTGGCGAAGTCGGCACCGTCGTCGACCGAGCGCATGACCTCGGCCAGCAGACGAATCAGCACGCGGTTGACGACGAACCCTGGGGAGTCGACGACAAGAACCGCAGACTTCTTCAGCTGCTTGGTGACGGCGAACGCCGTCGCGATCGAGCGGTCGTCCGATTGCTGCGCGCGAACAACCTCGACCAGCTGCATGACAGCTACGGGGTTGAAGAAGTGCAGGCCGACAACCCGCTCTGGGTGGCGCAGGCCCTTGGCCATCAATGAGACCGGGAGCGACGACGTGTTGGTGGCGATCACGCAGTCGTCGCGCACGACGTCCTCGAGGTCGGCGAAAACCTGTCGTTTCACGGCGAGGTCTTCCACGACCGCTTCGATGACGAGATCGGCATCGGCCAGCGCCGAGCGGTCAGTGCCCATCGTGATCTGCTGCTGCAGGCGTCCGGCAACGCCAGGACGCAGCTTGCCTTTCGCCGCTCGCGCCTCGAGGTCGGCGGTGAGTGCCGCCCGAGCCTTCGTGACCGCATCGTCGTTGATGTCGACCAGGTGCACGGGGACGCCGAGCCGCTCGGCGATCAGGACGGCGAGCTGTCGGGCCATCAGACCGGCACCCACGAGACCGACGAATGAAACGGTTGCCGGTTCGACCTCAGGAACGCCGGCCGGTCGCTTGGCTCGCTTTTGCACTAGGTCGAACGCGTAGAGCGAGGCGGCGAGCTCGGGGCTGAGCGTAAGGTCGGCCAGCGCCTGGTCTTCGGCG
>JBDTTS010000133.1:0-6517 GCA_039930525.1 Actinomycetes bacterium
CGACAGCGAAGCACCGAATGATCGAGCCAGCGCCGCAGCAACGAGCACATTGTGGATGTTATGGCCACCTGTCAGAGCCAGATCGTCAGCCGCGCAGATCTCAACGGCTTGGGAGGCGCGATCGGCGATGAACGCGCGGTCGACCAGGACGCCGTCGACCACCCCGAACATCGAGCGCGCAGGAACACCGAGCGTGACCCCCACTGCCCGGCACCCTTCGACAACCTCGGCGTCCTCGGCGAGTTCTTCGGTGATCGCATCGTCGTGGTTGTACACGATGGTGTGCTGCGTGAGGTGGTAAACGCGTGATTTGTCAGCGGTGTAGCGGTCGAGCGAGCCGTGCCAGTCGAGATGGTCCTGGGCGATGTTCAGCAGGGCCGACGAATGGGCCGATATCGATGTCGTGAAATGCAGCTGAAAGCTCGACAGCTCGACAGCAAGCACATCTGGCCGCGGATCAGCGAAAATGGCCTCAACAAGAGGTACACCGATGTTGCCAACAGCCAGAGCCCGATGGCCCGCGGCGGTCAACATGTCGGCCAAGAGCTGCACTGTCGTCGTCTTGCCGTTGGTCCCCGTGACGGTCAGCCAAGGCACCCCTGGTGGCCTCAGGCTCCACGCCAGCTGCTCCCCGCTCCAGATCAGCCCGGCCTGAGCATTGACGAGCCACTGATGATGCGGCGGAATCCCCGGTGAGGGAACCAGCAGGTCGGCAGTGAGCCGCTCAGTAGCGGGTACCCCCACACGAACCTCGGCGCCAAGGGTCTGGAGGATCTGCGCGCGCTCAGCGGTCACTCCTTCGTCGCTGATCTGCCGAGACTCGACGACTTGCACCGAGGCTCCGACCCGCAACAGCGCATCGGCGGCGGCGAACCCGCTCGAACCCAGGCCGGCGACACACGCCCGCACCCCCGACCAGTCGGCGTCTCGGTCTGCTGTCGTCAGCCACTGGGTGACGTCTGACGAGGTGGTCACCCGATGCCGCCCCCACCGAGCCATTCGGTATAGAAGAGGACGAACGCAGCCCCGGTGAAGAGCCCGGAGATGATCCAGAACCGCGTGACGATCTGAACCTCGGGCCACCCTTTGAGTTCGAAATGATGTTGCAGGGGTGACATCAAGAAGACTCGACGCCCGGTGGTCTTGAACGACGCGATCTGGATGATCACCGACGCGGTGATCACCACGAAAAGGCCAGCCATGACCGGCAGAAGCAGCTCGGTCTGCGTGGTGATCGCGATGCCTGCCATCGCGCCGCCGAGGGCCAACGACCCGGTGTCGCCCATGAAGATTCGAGCCGGAGACGTGTTCCACCACAAAAAGCCGAAGCAGGAGCCCATGACCCCGGCAGCAACGACAGCGATGTCAAGCGGGTTTCGCACCTCGTAGCAGTTCGGGAGCACGAAGTCTGAGCATCTTTGGTTGTACTGCCACAGCCCGACTGTGACGTAGGCGCCGAACACCATGGAGGCCGCGCCAGTGGCGAGCCCATCGAGCCCGTCGGTGATGTTGACGGCGTTCGACGTCGCGGCCACCATGAACCAGACCCACAGAATATAGACACCGACCGGCAGGAAGATGGCCGTGTCGCGAACGAACGAGATGTACTGCGTGGCCGGGGTCAGGCCATCAACGTTGGGGAACTGAATCGCCAACAACGCAAAGGCGATGGCGACAACCGCCTGCCCGATGAGTTTCGTCTTGACGCGAAGTCCGGTCGAGCGACGCCGGAAGATCTTGATGTAGTCGTCGGCGAAACCGACAGATGCCAAACCCACCATCAGAAAGAAGACGAGCATCGCTGAGGCGCTTGGCCCACTGCCTGCCAGGAGGTGTGCGGCGGCGTAGCTGATGACTGTGCCCAAAACGATGACGACACCACCCATCGAGGGGGTGCCGCGCTTACCGGCATGGTCGGGTACCGCATAACCGAGTTCTTCTGCGTCGCGAATCGACTGGGCGTATCCCCTGGCCCGCAACCAATTTGCCCATAAGGGGGTCGCTACGAATCCGATGATCAGGCTGACGATCACCGCGACCAGCACAAGTCTCATGGGGTGCCACTCTCCAGCAACTCGGCGGCGACGAGATCAAGCCCAGCCGCTCGCGACGCCTTGACCAGGACGACGTCGTCAGCTCTGACCTCGTCTCGCAGCAGAGCGAGAGCTCTCTGAACATCGGGCACGAATACAGACTCCTGACCCCATGAGCCTTCAAGGCCAGCAGCAAGATGCATCGGCCTGGCTCCTTCTCCTACGACGACCAACCGTTGCACATCCAAGCGCACAACCAGCCGACCAATTGAGTCGTGTTCTGACATGGAACTGTCGCCCAGTTCGAGCATCTCACCCAAGACGGCCCACGACCGGCGCTTACCAGCGATGTTCTTGAGTGACTTCAAGGCGGCCCGCATGGACTCCGGGCTGGCGTTATAGGAGTCATTGATGACCACAAGTCCGTCGGCCCGCTCCGTGACTTCCATGCGCCACCGACTGCGAGGCGTTGCCGCCGACAGTGCTTCGCCAATCACTGTGGTGTCGATTCCTACCGACCAGCCAACCGCCGCTGCCGCCAGGGCGTTCGGCACGGCGTGACTACCGACCAGCTTCAGTGCCACGGGAGCGCTGCCTTGCGGAGTGGTGAGCGTGAACGAGGCACGGTCCAGGTCGTCTGCCGCCAGGTCGTCAGCCGTCACCTGCGAACCGGCCCTCGACCCGAACCAAGCGACCTCAGCTGCGGTTTGTTCCCTCATGCCGCGGACGAGGTCATCATCGGCGTTCAAGACAGCGGTTCCGGTGGGCGGCAGCGCCCTGACCAGCTCGGCCTTCGCGTCGGCGATCGCCGCACGGCTGCCGAACTCGCTGAGATGGGCGGTGCCGACCATCAGCTCGACGCCGATGTCTGGCGGTGCGATGGAACAGAGGTAGTCGATGTGGCCTTGGCCGCGAGCGCCCATTTCAAGAACGAGGTATCGCGTATCTAGCGTGGCCGACAGCACCGTCAGGGGCAGCCCGAGCTCGTTGTTGAACGAGCCGGGTGGCGAGATGGTCCGGCCGTCGGCCTCCAAAACGGCAGCGACGAGGTCTTTGGCGGTTGTTTTACCGACTGAGCCGGTGATCGCGACGACGGTCGTGTCAGTCAGCCGGTCGATGTGAAATCGAGCCAACGCGCCAAGGGCAATGAGGACGTCGGGCACCACGATGGTGGGCTCGCCCGTCGGACGCGTCCCGAGAACGGCTACCGCTCCCGCCGCGGCCGCCTCGCTGGCGAAGTCGTGACCGTCGACGCGTGTTCCCTCAAGGGCCACAAAGAGGCTTCCCCGGCCCACATTCTTGGTGTCTGAATGGACGCCGACGACCTCGACGGCGCCATCGACGATGTCGACCAGTGATCCCTCGACAACCTCTGCCACCTGAGCCAAAGTCGTAGGGATCATCAATGGTCCTCAGGCGCGTCGCCGCGAACGCTGGTCCACGCTGCCAGCAATTCGTCGCGGTCGTCGAACGGTGTTGTCACCGAACCAACCTCTTGTCCACTCTCGTGACCCTTGCCGGCCACCAAGACGACGTCCCCTGGCGATGCCTGCCGGATTGCCCACTCCATAGCCGCCCTGCGATCGCCCATCTCGACCACCTCTGCTCGTTCGGCGACCGGCACTTCTGCCGTTCCTGCGAGCACAGCCTGACGGATGAGACCCGGGGACTCAGACCGTGGGTTATCGTCGGTGACGACCACAACCGCTGCCCGAGAGGCGGCGGCAGAGCCCATCGGAGCCCGCTTGCCGGGGTCGCGGTCACCGCCACAACCAAACACGACGATCACGCGACCATCTCCGTCTGGCGTTACGGCATCGATGGCTCGCGCCAACGCGTCGCTGGTGTGCGCGTAGTCGACGATCAGGACCACCTCGGTAGGCCCCACCCGCTCCATCCGTCCTGGCACGCCCCTGCACTCGCCGACCCCCAAAGTGGCCGTCTCTGGGTCGATGCCGGCCCGCATCAACATCACCAGGGCTAGCGCCGCGTTGGCCACATTGAAGCGGCCAACGAGCTGAACGGCCGCGGGGTGGGCCGTACCGTCTGGTGCGGCAATCGCAAAGTCGTAGCCTCCTTGTGGCCGCTCCCGCACGTCAGCTATCCGCCAGTCCGCTTCGGGCTGAGAGCCGAGCGTCTCAACCTCTCCGGTCGCCTCGCGCGCCACTCTTCGACCGCCGTTGTCATCGTTGGTGATGATGGACAGTCGACTACGACCGGGGTCAAAGAGCATCAACTTCGCCGCAAAGTAGGCCTCTTCGCTGCCGTGAAAGTCGAGGTGGTCCACCGCGAGCTGGGTGAATCCCGACACATCGAACATGCAGCCATCGACACGGCCCATGGCCAAGGCATGGCTGGACACTTCCATGGCCACTGCCGTCACGCCTCGTTCAAGCATCACCGCGAGTAGGCCGTGCAGCTCAGGTGCCTCAGGCGTCGTGCGCACCGTGTCAAAGGCCTCTCCGTCGATCAGAGTGGCAACGGTGCCGACCACACCCGTTCGATGCCCAGCGGCCCGCAACCCCGACTCGAGCAGGTAGGTAGTTGTGGTCTTGCCGTTGGTACCGGTAACGCCGAGCAGGAGAAGCTGATCGGCCGGACGGCCGTACACCTCGGCCGCCAGCTCGCCGGTGCGATGACGCAGATCTTCGACGACCACGCAAGGCAGGTGGCCGGCGACCAGTTCGACCCCTTGACGGTCAGTGACCACCGCGACGGCTCCCCCAGCCACCGCCTCGCCGACAAACGCTGCGCCGTGAACCCGCTCACCCGACAGCGCCACGAATAGGTCACCGGTTCTGACATCACGCGAGTCCAGAGTGATGCCACTCACCAACACATCAGTTGCCAGTGCGGCATCTATACCTACAGCGGTGCACAGATCCGTGAGCGACCTCGATCGTGGTTCTGGACGGAGTGCTCGCTCATCGCTGGATGACATATCCGATAGCCACTCAGGGGCGATACGTGAGACGCATCGACGGTGCCGAGGTGGAGGTGGGTGGAACCTGCTGACTCTGCAGAGCGAAAGACGTGATCCTCTTGAACACCGGTCCGCCCAACAGACCACCGTAGTGACCGTTCTTGGGGTCTTGGAGTGTGACCGATACCACGACTGCCGGTTTGTCAGCAGGCGCAAATCCGATGAAAGAGGCCGTGTAGCCCCGGTAGCACCCGCAGCTCTCATCGACGCGTTCAGCGGTGCCGGTCTTTCCGGCGACTCGATAGCCGGGGATCTGGGCCATCGGCGCCGTCCCCTGATCTGAGACGACGGTCTCCATCATGCGACTCAGTGTGTTGGCCGTCGACGAGCTGACGACACGGTGACTCTCAGGCGGTGGCTCGGGAACAAAGGATCCGTCGGGGCCAGTAGTACCGGCCACCACAGTCGGTTCAACGCGCACGCCTCCGTTTGCGATGGTCGCAAACACCGACGTGGACTGCACCGCGTTCAGTGAGAGCCCTTGACCGAAGGCGATCGTTGCGGCATTCGTCGGTCCCCAATCGTCGACGTTCGGCAAGATGCCCGCGCTCTCGCCGGGCACGTCCAATCCACTGGTGGAGCCCATGCCGAACTTCCGCAAGTACGAGTAGAGCGCCTCGCTGCCCAACTTCTCGGAGATCAAGATGGTGCCAATGTTGCTCGACTGAGCCAGCACACCGGTGGCCGTGAGGTGAAGAGTCCCGTGCGGGGTGTGGTCGTTGAAGTCGTCTCCGCCACGGTAGAGCACCGGGGGGACCTCGATCTTGGTCGTCGGTTTGATAGCACCGGCGTCGAGCGCGGCAGCCATGGTCATGACCTTGCTCGTGCTGCCCGGCTCGTAGATCTCGGCGACCGCCCGGTTGCCGCGATCGGCCGCTGGTGCCGCAACCGGGTCGCGCGGGTCGAAAGACGGATATGTGGCCAGCGCGAGCACATGACCTGTTCGCGGATCCATCGCCACCACAGTTCCGCTGTCGGCGTTGGCCTCGTTGACCTTGGCCCGAATTGCCCGTTCAGCGATGAACTGAATATCGCGGTCAATGGTCAGCTGAACGTCGATACCGGGGGTTGACTCCTCGGTCTCGGAGTCCGCGCTGGGGATCTGACGACCACCGGCGGCTGACTCATACGTGATCTGTCCGTCCTTGCCCGCAAGCTGTCGGTTCCAGCTGTTCTCAAGTCCGTCGAGCCCCTGACCGTCGCTGCCCACGAATCCAAGAAGGGCAGCACCGAGCGATCCTTGCGGGTAGACCCGCCGCGACGTCGGCTCGCTGTAGATACCCGGCAGCCGCAGGGCGGCGACCGCGTCCCAGCGTCGTGGGGTAATGCCTTTTGCGACGTACGAGAATCGTAAATCCCCCACCAGGCTTGAGTGGATGGCCTTGAGCGGCTGGTTCAGAACCGGGGCCAGCGCCGCGGCCACTGCCACCGGGTCGGCGATCTGCGTCTGATCGGCTGTGACGTTGACGGCATCAACGGTCGTGGCCAGCGCGATTCCATG
>JBDTTS010000134.1:0-6515 GCA_039930525.1 Actinomycetes bacterium
GGAGTGTTGGTCGGCCAACCCGTTACCGGCGTCCAAGTAGCTATCAGTCCGCTTGACGTCGCGGCAGAGGCCACTGGAGCCCTTACCGACACGGCCGAGATCAGCGGCGAGATCTGTGTGCGTGGACCCCATGTCAAGGACCACTACGACCAGCTGTGGGCCACGCAGCGCAACAGCGCGCGCGACCACGGGTGGCATCGCACCGGCGACATCGGCCACCTCGACCCGGACGGCCGCCTCTGGGTTGAGGGCAGACTCACGCACATCATCACAACGCCCGCAGGGGTCGTCACACCCGTTGGTCCCGAACAGCGCGTAGAGCGGCTCGACAGCGTACGCTTGGCGGCCGTCGTTGGCGTTGGACCGCAAGGTCGACAGGTGGTCGTCGCCGTGGTCGAAGCGCCTCAACAGCCGACTGGCGTCGCCTCGCTCGAGCTGACCGACGCCATGCGGCTCGCCGCAGGAGTTGACTTCGCTGCTGTGCTCGTCGTCGACGAACTACCCGTCGACATTCGGCACAACTCCAAGATCGATCGACTTCAGGTGTCGAAGATGGCGGCGGAGGTACTCGCCGGTCACGGTGGCGCGTCCACGTGAAGGTCCTCGTCACCGGGGGTACCAGCCTGCTCGGCTCCGGCGTCGCACAACGGCTCGTCGATCGTGGCGATGAGGTCGTCGCCCTGCAGCGCGGAGCATCCGACGCGACATGGCAACAGGTACGGGGCGACATCCGCGACGCCGGTATCGTCAACGAGGCGATGAAAGGCGTCGACGCGGTCGTTCACCTTGCTGCAAAAGTGTCGATCGTTGGTGACTGGGACGACTTCGAGTCAGTGAACGTGGGCGGAACCCAGAATATTCTCAACGCGGTCCGGGCATGTGGCGTTGCCCGAATGGTGCACGTGTCGTCTCCTTCGGTGGCGCACTTTGGCGACCCACTTGTCGCTGCCGACGCCACACCTGCCGACCCCGACCTGGCGCACGGTCACTACGCGCGCAGCAAGGCGCAGGCCGAAAAACTGGCGCTCGGCGCCGCCGACGATGCCCTTTCAGTGGTCGCCATCCGACCGCATTTGGTCTGGGGACCGGGCGACACTCAACTCGTCGGACGCATCGTTGAGCGGGCAGCGGCTGGACGCCTTGTCCTCATCGACGGCGGCTGCGCGCTGATCGACACCACCTACCTCGACAACGCGGCCGACTCACTGATTGCGGCCCTCGACCGTGCCAACGACGTCAGCGGTGAGGCGTTCGTCGTCACCAACGGCGAGCCACGCACAGTGGCCGAGTTGCTGGCACGCATGTGCCGAGCGGCCGGGGTCCCCGAGCCGACGCGCTCAGTGCCGCGCGCACTGGCGTCCGGAGCAGGCGCCGTCGTTGAACGTGCGTGGTCGGTCTCTGGTCGCGACGGCGAGCCTCCGATGACGCGGTTCCTGGCCGAGCAGCTGTCCACCGCTCACTGGTTCGACCAACGCCGCACGCAGGAGAGTCTGGGGTGGGTGCCGGCAGTGTCGTTGGCCGAGGGGTTCGAGCGCCTCGCGGCGTCCTACCTCCCTCGCAACGTGTAAATGTGCTGGAGATCGGGCCGACCCCCTACACAGTGTTGATGCGTTCGGCCCGTGCGGCAGAATGGTGGCCCTGGAGGGTTGGCAGAGCGGCCGAATGCACTCGCCTTGAAAGCGAGCGATGCGAAAGCATCCGGGGGTTCAAATCCCTCACCCTCCGCCCAACGGTTCTGGCGAAGCGTCAGACCAACTTCGGGAAAGCGGTGAGGAATACGATTCCGACCGTGCCAAGAACCACAGCTAGCGACAGCAGGGCGACCTGCGAACGGGTCTCTCGCACCCGCCCCGACATCGCGGTGAAGAAGAGCACGGTGGCGAACAAAACCGTGAGAATCGTGTAGTTGTCGCCTCGTTGGTTGTTGGCAAGCGCCTCGGCGTACTTCGCATCGGCGCGAGCATCGGCAGCTACTGCCGCCTCTCGTTCGGGCAACAGATAGGCCGGCATGGCAAACGGCGAGTCGGGAGCGTCGGGGTTCTTTTCTGGGTTCGTTTCCAGCCAGTCTGCCTGAGCGGTAGCCAACGGCTCAGGGAACCGCTGCTCAAGAAAGTCGGCCAGCTTCGGGTCGGATTGGCTCTGCTGCAGCCACGCCGTCCAGAGACCGACCTGAAGGGCCGCCCGACTGTTGGCGGTCTGGTCGAATCGCGAAGCCTCGATCCGCGCCGTTGACGCCTGGGCGAAGGAGATAGACATTGCCCCGCCCCACTTGCTCGACTGAAAACCTGACCATGCGGTGAGGATCGTCGTAGACGAGAGCACGATGACCATCAGCAGCTCTAGAGTGCGTTTGCGCGCCTCGGACTTCTCATCGGTCACGCGCGGAGCCTACTCCCCGATGGGCGGCCCGACACCGGCGTGGTCCAGCCTGCGTGCCAATGTTCCAGGTGTCCAAAGAGGCCTCGATCGAGAAGCCACTCTCACGTGGATGGCCAAGGTCTCTTCGAGGAAGCGCGCCGTTCCGGGCCGATGTTGGAGCGAGACATCATCTGCAGTGTCGCCCACGGTTGAGCCAATAGGACATCGTCGCACGGCTGTAGTCGGCGGTGTGGCTTCCGGCACGCGGCGGGAAAGGCGTCTCGCAAGATAGCCAGCTGGGGGTCGAGTCTCAGAGTGCTTTGGCGTAGCAGCGGTTCTGTGGTTCGTTCCGGTAATGGCCGAACCCGGGGATACGCTCGTAGCCGCTCGACTCATACAGCGCCATTGCCTCGGGCTGGGCCAGTCCACTCTCCATCAAGATGCGGCCGAACCCCATGGAGCGCGCCTCTTGCTCGATGAGCGCGAGCAACCCCCTCGAGTATCCGCGACCGCGAAAGGGTCGGCGGATGAACATGCGCTTCACCTCGACCTCGGCCTCTGAACGCCGGCGCAAACCAGCGCACCCGACCAGCACGCCGTCACGATAGGCGAGCAAGAACGTGCCGCGAGGCGCAGCGAAATCATCGGGGTCGACCGGTGTCTCATCGCGCCCGCCGTAGCGAATGACGTACTCGTCCTGCAGCTCGTCGATCAGCTCCTGCGCTTCAACTGAGTCATAGCGCACCGTCTGCAATGTGAAGGCCACGCGGGTCACCGTAACCGCACCCCTTCCTCTACGCTCGGCGCCCATGGCACCGCGACCGTTGAACGAACTAGTAGACGCTTCGTGGCTACCTGCGCTGCAGCCTGAGGCACCGGCGATCGCCCACGTCGGGGAATTTCTGCGCACTGAGATGGCGGCCGGCCGCGGCTACCTGCCAGCCGGCGACCGCGTCTTGCGTGCTTTCTCCCTACCTCTGGACGCTGTGCGCGTGCTGATCGTCGGGCAAGACCCTTACCCCACTCCCGGACATGCGGTGGGGCTTTCGTTCTCGGTCGAACCCGATGTGCGGCCCCTGCCGAGGAGCCTGACCAACATCTTTGTGGAGTACTCCGATGATCTTGGTCTGACACGTCCGACGACCGGCGACCTGTCACTGTGGGCGTCGCAGGGTGTCTTGCTGCTCAACCGAGTCCTCACCGTGCGCCCCGGTGCGCCAGCCTCGCACCGTGGCAAGGGCTGGGAGCAGGTGACCGAAGCCGCGATCCGGGCCCTCGCGTCCCGCGGTGGACCTCTGGTATCGGTCCTATGGGGGAGGGACGCGCAGTCGGCTGCGCCCCTTCTGGAGGGCATTCCGCAGATCGCCAGCGCGCATCCCAGCCCGCTGTCGGCGTCCCGTGGGTTCTTCGGCTCGCATCCGTTCAGTCGAGCGAACCACGCACTGGTCGAGCTGGGTGGCGACCCCGTGGACTGGCGTTTGCCCTGATCAGCGGCCTTTGACCCACCCCTACCCACAGTGCGACACCACTTACGCAGCGTGTCCCTTTTGTCCCTAAACTGGGGATAACATGTGGAAATCGATTAATTACTCCAAACGCGGGACAGTGCCCGTTTCGCCCTAATAGTCTCGCGCGAGCACAACCACCTGCTGACCCTGGAGGAGGAAACATGATCGAGTGCACCTTCGATGCCGTCCCTGGCAAGAAGTGGGCCGTCGCCGGCAAGAAGTGGGCTTGATCCACGTATCTCGCAAGCGGGGTGGCCTTCGGGTCGCCCCGCTCGCGTCCTCCCCGACAAGGCGTCACCCATAGGGGTGCCACGCCAGGCGAATCTACGACGAACCCCCGTTGGGCTGTGGTCCAATACGCCGCGGGATGTTCCACACAAGGGGGACCATGAACCAAGCACGACAGCGGTTCGTCGCGTCGTTCAGCGTTCTTCGCATTCGCGACATGCGCCGCGTGTGGGGCTCGCAGATACTCAGTGAGGTCGGCGACTGGGCCGCCCGCTTCGCGCTAGCCGTTCTGGTGTTCGATCGCACCGGTTCCCCCTTCCTTACTGCCGCCACCCTCGCGGTCACGTACCTGCCCTACCTGCTCAGCCCGATCATCACACCGATCGCCCAGCGCTACTCGCTGCGCGGAATGATGATCGGCTCCGACTTCCTGCGAATGGTCTTGTTCGCGCTCATCGCGTTGCCAATGCCCACGTGGTCGCTTCTGGTTCTGGCGTTCGTAGCCGGTGTGGCCTCACCACCCTTCGAAGCCGCCCGGACCGCCATCATTCCTGAAGCTGCCGGCGAGCACCGGATGGCTGACGGCTACGCGCTCAGCAACGTGACGTTCCAGACCGCGCAGGCTGCGGGTTTGGCAACTGGGGGCGCACTGCTGCTTCTGATCGGGCCCGAGGCCGCACTCATCATGAATGCGGCCTCATTCGGCGTCTCCGGTGTCCTGCTGTTCGGAATTTCTGCCGGACGTCAGCCACCTCCACCGGAACCGCCGATTACCCGCACGCGGAACGCTTTTGTCTTGATGTCGCGGCGCGGCCTGCTGCGGCAGATGCTCTACTTCTTTCTGCTTCTGGCGTTGGCGGATGCCGCAATCAGCGCCCTGCTGCCTGTGTTCCTGCGCAGCGAAGACGTCAACCCCATCGTGATGGCGGCGCTGATCGCCACCGCGCCCATCATCGGAGCCTTCAGCGGAACAGTGGTGCCTCGCGAAGGCTCACCCACCAGACTGCTGCGTATCTCGTGCACGATCACGATCCTCGCCGCGAGCCCAGCTGCGGTCTTTTTCGCGCTCGCGGGCACCGGCCAGGGGCGGACTACTGTGATCCTCGCCTTCATTGCCATCGCTGCCTTCGGTGTCACGATCGCCGCCGACGTGCCGACGATGACGGGATCGATGATGATGGTGCCCGACCAGCTGCGTGCACCATTCGTCTCGATCGTGCAGCCCGGCTTGATGGGCGTCCAGGCATTTGGCGCTCTCGGCGCCGGTGCCGTGGCGACACTACTGCCGACAACGTCCACCATGGCGCTGGCCCTGATCCTGCCGGTGGCCTACAGCTCGTTGGCATTGGTGCGCACACTGCCGCCGGCAATCATCGACCTGCGGACGCCTGCGGTCTCCGACGCATCCGATTCGGGCGCACCAGAGCGCACGAGCGATTCATCACTGCCGTAGCCTTCCGTCCTGTGAAGGCACTGGTGATTGCCAACCGAGGCGACGACGACGCTGGCCACGTCGGTGCCCGATTGACCCAGCGCGGGTTCGAGCTCGAGATCTTCCACCGTGAAGGTGACGGCGAGGTCGCCCTCTACGACGTCGACCTGCTGGTAATGCTCGGTTCGGATTGGTCGGTGTACTGGGAGCAGGTGGCCAACCACGTCGAGCGCGAGGCCGACGCCATCCGCGCCGCTGCGGCTAATGATCTTCCTGTGCTCGGGATCTGTTACGGCGGCCAGCTGATGTCGCACGCGCTCGGGGGCTCGACGGAACGCGCTGAACGCACCGAGATCGGCTGGTTCGACATCGACTCCGACGACCACGGACTGGCCCCTCCTGGCCCCTGGTTCGAGTACCACGTTGACAAGTTCACTCCGCCGCCCGGGGCCGATGTGTTCGCGTCGACCGCCGCCGGGCCACAGGCCTACCGGCTCGGGCGCATGTTGGCCTTGCAGTTCCATCCAGAGGTGTCCACCGAAATCATCAGGCGCTGGGGCAAGGACGCAGCGGCTGACGCTGCCGAGCACGGCATCGACCTCGAGACGGTGTATCAGCAGAGCGAGCAGCTCGCTGAGCAGAACCGCGCTCGCTGCTACGCGTTGGTTGATGCTTTTCTCGACACGGTGGCGTTCCCCGCTTCGTGACGCCGCCAGTGTCCGCCACGGCAATGACGCCAACTCTTCCTGGGCTTCGGCTCATGACGGCAAGGTGCACCCCAGGGCGATCGCCGAGTGCAACGACGTCATGCCCACCGACTCATAGAGGCGAATAGCACCCGTGGCATTGCCGGTGTCTACTCCAAGCTGGACGCCAGTGCATCCCCGCTGCTGATACTCGCTGAAGGCTGTCAACAAAAGGGCCCGGGCGATCCCGCGTCCGCGCAGGTGCTTCTTGACGCCGATTAGAGGCACGTAGCCCGCACCCTG
>JBDTTS010000135.1:0-6515 GCA_039930525.1 Actinomycetes bacterium
CGTCATGCTCAAGCCGGAGATCCTCGACCCCCAAGGTCAGGCCGTCCTGGGGGCACTCAGCCGCCTCGGGCACTCCGACATCGCCAGCGTCCGTCAGGGCAAACGCTTCGAGATCGTTCTCGACGCCGCGCCTGACGCCGCCGCCCTCGACCAGATTGCCAGCACGCTGCTGGCGAACACCGTGATCGAGGACTACACGATCCACGTCGAGGAGCAGTGATGGCGGCGCGGATCGGCGTCGTCACCTTCCCTGGCTCGCTCGATGACCAGGATGCCGCCCGCGCGGTGCGCATCGCTGGGGCAGAATCGGTTTCGCTCTGGCACGGCGATGCTGACCTCAAAGGGGTCGACGCCGTTGTCCTGCCCGGTGGGTTCTCCTACGGCGACTACCTGCGGTGCGGCGCCATCGCCCGGTTCGCACCGGTGATGCAGAACGTCATCGACGCCGCTCGCGGCGGGATGCCGGTGCTCGGCATCTGCAACGGATTCCAGGTGCTGTGCGAGTCGCACCTGCTGCCGGGGGCGCTGATCCGCAACGATGTCCGCAAGTTCGTCTGCCGTGATCAGTGGCTGCGTGTCGAGAGCACGAACACCTCGTGGACGTCCGACTACGCCGAAGGCCAGGAGATCCTCATCCCGCTGAAGAACGGCGAGGGGGGCTTTGTCGCCGACCAGCGCACGCTCGACGAGCTCGAGGGCGAGGGGCGCGTGGTCTTCCGCTACCTGCACGACAATCCGAACGGCTCTTACCGCGACATCGCCGGCATCACGAACGACCGCGGCAACGTCGTCGGTCTGATGCCGCACCCCGAGCACGCTGTCGAAACTCTGACCGGACCTTCGCTGGACGGGCTCGGGTTCTTCTCCTCCGTGATCAGTCAGTTGGTCGACGCATGACGCGGCACGTCGACACGGTCAAGGATGCCGAGACCACTCCCGAGGTCGAGCAGCCCTACGCAGACCTTGGCCTCAAGAGTGACGAGTATCAGCAGATCCGCAAGCATCTCGACCGCCGCCCGACCAGCAGCGAGCTGGCGATGTACTCGGTCATGTGGAGCGAGCACTGCTCGTACAAGTCGAGCAAGGTGCACCTGCGTCAGTTCGGCGAGAAGATCCCAGCCGAAGCGAAGGACATCCTGCTCGTCGGGATGGGTGAGAACGCCGGCGTCGTCGACGTCGGCAACGGTCTTGCCGTGACGTTCAAGATCGAGTCGCACAACCACCCGTCCTACGTTGAGCCGTATCAAGGTGCAGCCACCGGCATCGGTGGAATCGTGCGCGACATCTTGACGATGGGTGCTCGACCTGTTGCCGTGATGGATCCGCTGCGTTTTGGCCCGGCCGACGCACCCGACACGCACCGCGTCCTGCCGGGGATCGTTGCCGGCATCGGTGGCTACGGGAACTGTCTGGGGCTGCCGAACATCGGCGGCGAGGTTGTCTTCGACCCCACTTACATCGGTAACCCACTAGTCAACGCGCTCTGCGTCGGAGTCGTCCCGCACGATCGCATTCAGCTCTCTGCGGCGACCGGCGCCGGTAACCACGTGATCCTGTTCGGCGCGAAGACAGGTGGTGACGGCATCGGAGGCGTCAGCGTCCTGGCGTCCGAGACCTTCGACGACGGTGACGGCGGCGGTGGCCCCAGCAAACGCCCCAGCGTGCAGGTTGGCGACCCGTTCGCCGAGAAGGTGCTGATCGAGGCGTGCCAAGAGCTCTTCGAGCAGCAGCTCGTCGTCGGCATCCAAGACCTGGGTGGTGCAGGCATCTCCTGCGCAACATCTGAGATGGCATCCAACGGTGACAGCGGCATGCACGTCTGGCTCGACCGCGTCCCACTTCGCGATTCCACTCTCGCGCCTGAGGAGATCCTCATGAGCGAGTCGCAGGAGCGCATGTGCGCCGTCGTTGCTCCGGACAGGCTCGATGCGTTCATGGCCGTGTGCCGTAAGTGGGACGTCGAGGCGGTCGTCATCGGCGAGGTCAACGACTCAGAGCGACTCACGATCGAGTGGCACGGTGACCAGATCGTCGACGTTCCACCGAAGACTGTGGCGCATGACGGGCCGGTCTACGAACGTCCGTATGCGCGTCCGGTCTGGCAGGACGCCCTGCAGGCGGACGCCCCGACGAAGCTGTCACGCCCGTCGTCCGGCGCTGAGCTGCGCGAGACACTGTTGTTCCTTCTAGGCAGCCCCAACTTGGCGTCGAAGTCATGGGTCACCGACCAGTACGACCGTTACGTACTCGGCAACACCGTGCTCGCACAGCCGGAGGACTCCGGCATCGTGCGCATCAATGATGACGGTCTCGGCGTCGCAGTCAGCACCGATGGCAACGGGCGGTTCGGGAAGCTCGATCCGTACGCCGGCGCGCAGTTGGCGGTGGCCGAGGCGTACCGCAATGTCGCAACGACTGGCGCCAAGCCACTAGCGGTCACCAACTGCCTCAACTTCGGATCCCCCGAAGACACCGATGTCATGTGGCAGTTCGCCGAGACCACGCGCGGACTCGCTGATGCCTGCATGCAGCTTGGCGTTCCCGTCACCGGTGGGAATGTGAGCTTCTACAACCAGACCGGTGAGACGGCGATCCTGCCAACGCCGGTCATCGGCGTTCTCGGTGTCATCGACGATGTCGCGCGACGCACACCCATGGCCTGGGACGCTGACGGCGACTCCATCTGGCTGCTGGGCGAGACGGCAGATGAGTTCGGCGGATCAGAGTGGGCGCACCTCCGCGGCCACCTGGGTGGTCTTCCCCCGAAGGTCGATCTTGACCATGAACGGCTGATCGCCGAGATCGCTGTCGCCGCATCGCGCGATGGCCTGCTCACTGCCGCGCACGATGTGTCCGTCGGTGGTCTGGGCATCTCGCTCGCGGAGATGGCGCTGCGTGCGGGCAAGGGTGCGCGCATCTTCTTGCCCGAAGGTCTCGATCCGTTCGTCGCGTTATTCGCTGAGTCTGCCGGTCGCATCGTGTTCGTTGTTCCGCGCAGTGAAGAAGTCAGGTTCACCGACATGTGTACGGCGCGGGGTGTGCCCGCCTCCCGGATCGGCGTGGTCGACGCAGAGATCGGCGGCCTCGAGGTGCAGGGTCACTTCATCGTCCCCATCGACGAGTTGCGCACTACCAGCGAGGCCACCTTCCCCGCGCTGTTCGACTAGTGGCCGGAATCGACGGTGGGAAGGTCGCGGCGGCCTACCTCGACCAGTGGGCGCTGACGCGCGATTGGTGTGACGAGATCGAGGACTGGTCGGCCGCGAGCGCTATCGACGGCTGGACGCTGCGTGACCTCGTCGCCCATTTCGGTCTAGTGGCGGACTCGATCCAGGCGGCTGCTGAGGTGCCGAGCGATGAGAAGCCGCTTCGGCTCGGCGACTACATCGCCACCTATGCCGAAGGTGCTGCAGCCATCGATGAACGAACCCGCGGAGCGGCGTCTGCGGAGAGCTTTCTGTTTGCGGTGGACGCGACGGCCGCCGCAGCGGAGCAGGCGATCAGGAGCGTCGACGGCAACCCGGTTGTTATGGCGCGACGCGGTCCCATCCGCTGGGTCGACTTCCTGCGCACGCGCTGCATCGAACTGACGGTGCACAGCGACGATCTTGCCCGTTCGGTCGACGGCGAAGGCCCACCAATGTCTCGACCCTGTCTCCAGGTTTCGACACGGGCGCTGGCCGATGTCCTCAGCTGGCGCGCTCCAGGGCGCAGCGTGGAGGTGCGGGTGCCACCCTTCGCGGCCATTCAGTGCATCGAGGGCCCGCGGCACACCCGAGGGACACCGGCTGCCGTCGTCGAGATGGACCCCATCACGTTCTGTCGCCTTGCGGCTGGCCGCGCCTCGTGGCAGTCGGCGGTCGCTGCCGGTGGCGTCCGAGCATCTGGCCTACGGACGGATCTGGCGCCGTACCTCCCGCTGTTCTGAGCTTCCGTGGATAGCTCGACGGTTCGAAATGTCCGAACCGGTGTGTCATGGCCCCAGTCGCGGGGCGACGGAGCGTGACGGCGAGCAGTCCTATGATCGCTCACCGTGACGGTGTGATAACAATTCGTGTCCGGCGTGGCCGTGCTTCTGTCGCCCTGTTCGCCGGAGACGTAGGGTGCGGCTCAGTCCAATGGGGAGATCGATATTCATGCCGGAAGCCATCGAGGTTTCCCCCGCCGCCAACGTGGGCGTCCAGCCAGTTGCGGTTACCTTGCGTGGGTTGAGCAAGAGCTTCGGAGACGTGGTCGCTGTTGACGGCGTCGACCTGGACATCTACGACGGGGAGTTCTTGACACTGCTGGGGCCGTCTGGGTCCGGCAAGACGACCGTGCTGCGCATGATCGCCGGTTTCGAGCTGCCGACGGGCGGGAGCGTCGAGCTCAACGGGCACGACGTCACCAACCGTGCTCCCTTCGAGCGGGACGTCAACACTGTCTTCCAGGACTACGCGCTCTTTCCGCACATGACAGTCGCCCAGAACGTCGAGTACGGGCTCCGCGTGAAGAAGGTGCCGAAGGCTGAGCGTCGTCAGCGCGCGCTGGAGGCGCTGGCGAGCGTCCAACTAGCCGGATTTGAGCAGCGAAAGCCCTCCGAGATGTCCGGAGGGCAGCGCCAGCGAGTCGCCCTCGCGCGAGCCCTGGTGAACCGGCCAAGCGTCCTGCTCCTCGATGAGCCCCTGGGCGCCCTCGATCTCAAACTGCGTGAGCAGATGCAGGTTGAGCTCAAACAGCTGCAGCGCCAGGTGGGGATCACCTTCATCTTCGTCACGCACGACCAGGAAGAGGCGCTGACGATGTCGGACCGGATCGCGGTGTTCAACGCTGGGCGGATCGAGCAGGTGGGGACGCCAGCGGCTGTGTACGAGCGCCCGCTCACCCCCTTCGTCGCCGGTTTCGTCGGTACGTCGAACCTCCTGCAGGGAACGGTGGCTGAGAAGATCCTGGGAACGTCAGGAGTCTTCAGCATCCGGCCGGAAAAGATCCGCATTACGAAGCCGCTCGACCGGCCCGGCACCGGTGAGCACTCCGCGGCAGGAGTCGTCCGTGAAGTGGTCTATGTCGGGGCGGCCACCCGCTTCGTCGTTGATCTTGAAGTGGGCGGCTATCTCGTGGCCTTGCAACAGAACTTGCAAACGTCGTCGATGGATGTGCTGGGTATGCGCGGCCGCCAGGTGCAGCTGATCTGGCGTCGTGAGCACGAGACAGCGGTGGGCTAGCCGGCCGCTCAAAACAGAACACGCAGGATTCCGGGAGCCGTCGGCTCACGGGTTTTCAAAGAGATGGATGGAGGATCCGGTGCAGAGAAAGCGTCTGCTGGCGGTAGGTGCGCTCGTCGCGTCTGCTTCGCTGGTGCTGGCCGCGTGCGGCAGCGACGACAACGGCGATTCTGGCAGCTCGGCGGCGACACCGCCGGACTACCAGGCGCTGCAAGAGTTGGGGGCCAACGAAGGACAGCTCCGGGTGCTCGCCTGGCCCGGCTACGCCGAGGACGGAACGGCGTACAAGAACCAGGACTGGGTGACCCCCTTCGAGCAGGAGAGTGGTTGTGACGTCACCGTCACGACGTTCGGAACTTCGGACGTGTCCTTCACGAAGATGGAGTCGAAGCAGTATGACGTGGTCTCGGCTTCCGGAGACGCCTCGCTGCGTCTGGTGTACGCCGGTCTCGTCGACCCGATCAACCTCGACCTGATCGACACGTACGGAGACATCTTCGACGACCTGAAGGACAAGCCGTGGAACTCCGTCGATGGTGTGCCCTACGGCGTGCCACACGGTCGCGGTGCCAACCTGCTCATGTACAACACCGACAAGGTCAAGCCAGCCCCAACGTCGTGGGCACCTACGTGGGACGCCAACAGCCCCTACGCGGGTCATATCACCGCCTACGACAACCCGATCTTCATCGCGGACGCTGCGCTCTACCTGAAGTCAACACAGCCGGATCTCGGAATCGAGAATCCGTATGCCCTCGACGAGACTCAGCTGAACGCAGCCAAGGAACTGCTGATGCAGCAGGCCCCCAATGTTGGCGAGTACTGGAGCGACGCCTTCGCGTCGATCGACTCCTGGGTCAAAGAGCGCAACTTCATCGGTACGACGTGGCAGTACAACGCCAACTACGCCCAGGGCCAAGGTGCACCGGTCAAGGCGCTGCTGCCCTCCGAGGGGTCAACGGGATGGTCGGACACCTGGATGGTCGCGCACGATTCGCCGAACGTGAACTGTGCGTACGCGTGGGTCAACTACATCACCTCGCCAGGACCTCAGGCGCAGGTGGCCGAGTGGTTCGGAGAGGCACCGGCCAACGCCAAGGCATGCGACCTCACCAAGGACGTGAACCACTGCGACGTCTACCACGCAAATGACGCCGCCTACTGGGAGGACGTCTACTACTGGGAGACGCCGACCCCGGACTGTGCGGATGGGCGGGACGTCACCTGCACGAGCTACGCAGAGTGGAAGACCGCCTGGGACGAGGTCAGGGCCGGCTAGATCACGGAACCCACTCGGGTGTGGGTGGGGCC
>JBDTTS010000136.1:0-6508 GCA_039930525.1 Actinomycetes bacterium
GGCCTCGCCCGACGCCATCCCCAATGCTCCACGTAGCCACGACTGGGTGGTTGATGCTGCGTGCAGCACCTGACCGTCACCGGTGGCATCGAAGTCGGCGAGCACCGTCGTGAACGCGCTTTCGGCGGCGTCGACGATCTGGCGTAGCCCAGCCAACCAGGCGGAACGTTCCTCAGCGCCGGCGACGTGATCGACGGGCAGGTCGTGCACCACGGCGACAGCCTCAGCCAATGGCGGCGGCAGCACAGGTACCGGGAACATCAACCCTCCACGAAAGATGACCGAGTGCGCCAGCGCTGTTCTCGTGGGGGTCACCCGATGCGGGTGTCAGAATCTCCGTGGGCTGATGAGCTGGCTCCAACACTTATGAATCTACTGCCACCCACTGACAACTAGGGCGCTGATGACCGGGAGGTGGTGAAGGGCTGTGAGCGCCAGCGCGGTCCGGTCGTGTGCACCGACTCCATCGCGGGCTTGGTGACATGGGCGTGGTACCAGGCGGCGTATCGGTTGACGAGGGGAACTGCGGAAATGCCGTGGGCGATCACAGAGAGCACGACAGTAGCCAGCGCCGTCGTGACAATGAGGTCGGCATGGGGCAGACCCTCAGAGTCGAGAACCAGCACAACGAAGACCAGCGAGGCTAGTCCCCGAGGGCCGAACCAGCCCAGAAATGCAACAGTCGGCCGCTTGGCATTCGTGCCCAGCAGGCTCAAGGCGACGGGCACCATGCGTACGACGGTCAGGCTGAGGATCGCGTACAGCAACACGACGGGATCGAGGGCATCGACGAGTGGCCCGAGCAGGGCTGCACCGACCACAATGAATGTGACGGCATTTGTGAGTCCGCCGGCCTCTTCGAGGAACCGTCCTTCTTCTTCGTGCTCACGGAACAAAGCTCCGAAGACGATGCCGCCGACGAAGGCGGCGATGAAACCGCTGCCCCCCGCCCAGTCAGCTAGCCCGTACGACGCCAACGCAGCGGCGAAGGGCACGACTTGTTCCCACGACCCGCCAGACCAGCCGGCACGGACGGCGCGGCCGAGCAGGACCGCTGTCAGGACGCCAACCAGCACACCCGCCGCCACGCCGTCGGCGATCGCCTCGACGGCGACCTGCAGACTCTGTGCAGCACTCAGGCTGCCGCTCTCGCTGTCAGCCCAAGCAAGGGCGATCACGAGGAGTGGGACGCATATGCCGTCGTTCAACCCGCTCTCAACATTGAGTGCCTGACGAATGCGCGATGGGAGCCGTTCGTCAGAGACAACAGCCTGGCCGAGGGCTGCATCAGTGGGCGCGAGGATGATTGCGAGGACCACCGCCTCAGCCAACAGCAGCTCGGGAAGCAGTACGAGCGCCGCGAGCGTCCCCGCGACGATCGTGAGCGGCAGACCGATCCCGAGCAGCCGAAGGGGAATGGTGGTCTGCCTGCGGAGGACCCCTACGCGTATGCGGGACGCGTCCCCGAACAGCACGAGGGCCAACGTGATTTCGGCGAGCACCTCGATGGTTGAGCTGGTCTCGGGAAGCGTGACGATGTCGAACCCCGACGGCCCGATCAGAAATCCTCCGGCGAGAAAAAACATGCCAGCTGAGATGACGGTGGTGGACAGTCGTCGGGCAAGCAGCCCGTAGCCGAGCACCAGCGCAGCGATGACGGCCAGACCCAAAGTATTCATGACGGCATTGTTGCCGGTCGTCGGCCTAATGGAGGAGTATGAGGACATGCTGATCAGTACGTGTCCTGCGCGTGTGAAGTCACTGACAACCCTGGGGTTAGCCGTCCTAGTCGTTCTGGCTGGCGCCTTACCGGCGCAGGCGGCCACCGTCAGCTATGACGACAAGGTTGGTGACACCAGTTCGCGCAGCGACATCAAGAAGGTCGTTGTCGATCACCAGGGCAAGAAGAACCGGTTGACCGTAAAGGTTCGACTCACCAAGGTTGTCTACGGCGTGGAGTTCGTCACCTATCTCGATACCCGGCGCAAGAACCGTGGGCCGGAGTGGAAGATCTCTGGCTACGCCGACAGCGAGTGGGGGATTTTGAAGGTCAAGGGATGGAAAGACAAGGGCACGCCGGGTCCTATCTGTGGCCGCATGAGCTACAGCAAGTCGACTGATGTGCCTGTTGCGCGGGTGCGCATCCCCACGAAGTGCCTCAAGATGCGCCGGTCCGTTCGGGTGTCGGTGGCCATGAACGACCCCAAGAACGGCGCTGACTGGGTGCCTCGGCGAAAGACCTTCCTGCCTGCGGTCTAAAGACGGCGGGACGGCTACGAACGCAAACGTGCACCGGTGGGGTCGTAGGGCGGCTCAGCCAAGATGCGTGTTCGGCGTGGATCACCGACGACGTCCACCATCAGTTCGGGTGGGACCGCGGCCGAAGCCGCTTCAACCAGTGTGCTGTCGACGTAGGCCAGGGCCAAGCTCTGACCGACGTGGTGGCCGTAGGCGCCGGATGTCGTGAAGCCGACCAACGCGCCGTTCAGCCACACCCCCTCATCGCCGGACGCATCCGCGCCGTCTGCATCGATGGACAGCAGAGCTAGGCGTCGGTCTGGCCCCTCTGCTCGAGCGCTGAGCGCGGCGTCGCGTCCGATGAAGGACGGCTTGTCGAAGGCGATGAAACGGTCGAGGCCCGCCATCGTTGGCGTGTAGGCCTGGGTGAACTCGGCCGACCAGATGCCGTAAGCCTTCTCGAGCCGCAGGCTGTCGATCGCGCTGTCACCGATCAGTCGCATACCGACCGGTTCGCCCGCTTCGCGCAGCGCCACGAGAAGTGCTCGCTGCTGCGTTGCGGGCACGGTGAGCTCGTACCCGAGCTCACCGGTCAGTGAGATGCGGCCCACGACAGCGTGGCAGCCGGCCACCCTGGCCTCGCGAATTGACAGGAACGGCACCGCCGCATGGCTGAGATCGATGTCGACCAGTCGCTGCACGATCTCGCGCGATCGCGGTCCGGACAGCGAGAATCCGCACCAGTCATCGCACAGGTTGGTGACCTCGACCCTGCCATCGTCAGGCAGGTTCTGGGTGAACCAGCGCTGGTGCCATTCCTGCAGGTAGTAGGAGCCGGTGATCCAAAACCGATCGTCAGCCAGCCGGCTCACGGTGAGATCACCCATCAGGCGCCCGTGTTCGTTGAGCATCGGGGCGAGCTTGATGCGTCCTTCCGCCGGAAGTGCTGACGCCACCAGGTGGTCGATCCAGGCTGCGGCACCTGCACCGGTGACCTCGTACCGTGCGTACGCGGTTGTTTCGTACAACCCGGCCGCGTTGCGCGTTGCCGCGACTTCGTCGCCCACGATCGAGTGCGCGTTCGAGCGACGCCAGGTGAGGTTCTCTTCGAACTGCGGGTCGGGTGCGAAGTACTGAGGCACCTCCAATCCGTAGACGACGCTGCATCGAGCGCCGGCGTCCACCAGGTCGGGATAGGCGGGGGACGTCTTGAGTGGGCGCCCGGCTGGGAGCTCTTCGTTCGGGTACGCGATGAGGAATCGGCGTGCGTAGAACTGCGCCGTCGTGGCGCGCAGGTAGGAGTCGTCGGTAGCGTAAGGGCCGAACCGCGTGAGGTCCATACCGAAAACGTCGTCACCGGGATCGCCGTCGACGATCCAGTTGGCCAATGCCAACCCGATGCCGGCACCTTGCGAGAACCCGGCCATGACGCCACACGCCGACCAGAAGTTGCGGCGTCCAGGCACTGGTCCGACGAGCGGGTTTCCGTCCGGAGTGAACGTGATGCCGCCGTTGACCCATCGCTTGATGCCGACGCGTTGCAGGGCGGGGAATCGCTCGAACCCGATCGAGAGCTCCGGCGCGATGCGGTCGACCTCTTCTGGGATGAGCTCCATGCCGTAGGCCCAGTCGGGGCCGTCGGGCAGCCAGTGCTTGGGGTTCTGCTCGTAGACACCGAGCAGGATGCCGTTCTGCTCGCGCTGAAGATAGGTGAATCCTTCGAGGTCGGTCACCGCCGGCATCGGCCGAGTGAGGGCCGCCACCTCCGGCACGTCCTCGGTGACGAGGAAGTGGTGCTGCATCGGGATGAGTGGCAGCTCGATGCCGATCATGTGCCCGATCTGCCTGGCCCAAAGTCCGCCGGCGTTCACCACATGCTCGGTACGGATCGATCCCTTCTCGGTGTCGAGGAGCCACTCGCCGCCTGGGGTCTGCGTGATGGCGAGCACCCGGTTGTGCTGGAAGACCTCGGCCCCACGTTTGCGGGCGGCGCCGGCGTAGGCGTGCGTCGATCCGTGCGGGTCAAGATTGCCCTCGTGCGGGTCGAAGAGCGCACCGGTCAGGCCCGCCGGGTCGATGATGGGCACCATATTTGCCGCTTCATCAGGCGAGAGCAGATAGGCGTCGTCGTTACCCATGTAGCGGTGCCAGGCGAGTTCAGCCCTGAGCCACTCAGCGCGCTCGGGTGTTCCGGCGAGCTCGATACCGCCGGTGAGGTGCAACCCGGCGCTCTGCCCGCTCTCTTCTTCCACGGTGCGATACATGCCGATCGTGTACGCCTGAAGCCGGGCGATGACTGGGTCGGAGTTGATCGCATGAAAGCCCCCGGCGGCGTGCCAGCTAGAACCCGCCGTCAGCTCGCCGCGCTCGATCAACGCCACATCGGTGACGCCTCGGGCGGCGAGGTGGTACAAGATGCTGACGCCGACGATGCCGCCGCCGATTACGACGACGCGGTACTGGTCTCGCATCAGTCGACCAGCTGCCGGTGCCGGTGAATCTCGCGGCGCCGCGAGAAGAAGCCGAGCTCAAGGTCGACGCCGGTGTACTCGCCCTTGACGATGAGCGGTTCGGCGTCGTGGTCGCGGCCTTTCTGCACTGCACCGATCAGCTCGGCCATCGCAACGCCCACGAATGGTGCCGCCTTGAACTGGTGGCCGCTGGTCCCGATGGCGACATAGAACCCGTCGAGTGAGGTCTTGTCGTAGATCGGGATCCAGTCGTCGGTGATGTCGTAGGCGCTGACGATCCCGGACTTCTGTCCTGGCACCTGAAGGTCAGGAAGGCGCCGTGCCAGACGTAGGCTCTGTACCTCCCAGTTCTCAGCTGACGGCGACGGGCGGACAGCATCGGCGTCATCGACGAGGATCAGCGGGTCGCACGGCGCCTCGAAGCTGCCCACGATGATGGTGCCACCCGGGTGAGGCCGGAAGTAGGTGCCGAAGTCGGGGTCGTGGACCCCGGTACCGCCGTCATCGAGCCGGAAGCCCTTTGGCGCCGGGACCGAGATGACCTCTTGTTCGGTCGCGCGGGTCGAGGTGCTGAAGTCGTCGAGCACGCCAGCCATGGTGTTGAGGGTGACCGACCACGGGCCAGCCGCGTTGACTACGACGTCGGCAGCGAGGTGATGGCCGTCGGCGAGCTGGACTCCGGTGACGCGTCCGCCGTCTTGGGTCACGTCGGTCACCGTTGAACGCCACTGGAACGTTGTCCCCGACTGCTCCGCGGCGTGTGCCAGATTGTGGGCAGCGAGCGTCGCGTCGTTGACGAATCCGGAGTCGGGCTGCACGAACCCACCGATCTCGCCGGTGGGGTCGTCCCAGAAGTGGTCGTCCTCGACGCGGCAGGCCGGCCCGATGCGGGAGGGGTCGAGGGCCGGATAACGCCCGCGGATCTGGTCGGCGTCCAGCGCCTCGTAGGGGATGCCCAGGGTGTCCATATGGCCGAGCTCGAGCGATCGGTCGAGAAGCTCTCCGTCAAGGACGAGCAAGCCGGTACGCACAAAGGAGGCGTGGCCCGCTGGGTCTTCGACACCGAGGTGTTTGGACCATTCGACCCAGCGCGCATGCGATTCCCACGCCAGCACAACTTCTTGCAGGTTGTCGTAGTTGAAGCGCACCATCGCCGAAGACGCACTCGTCGAGCCGCAGCCCGGGGTGGCCCCCTTGTCGACCACTGTGACGGCCCACCCGCGACGGCTCAGCTCAAGGGCAATCGAGCAGCCGATGATGCCGGCGCCGACGACGACGGCTGACGGGCGAGGTGTACTCACGGCTGGCTCCAGGAACGGTGGACGGTGTCTCTCGCATCCCACCAGATGTCGACTGCTGCCGGGTACGCAGGGCTGGATCTGAAACACCGTGTCCCACGCGGTGTGCGAGGCTGCCGACGTGAGACGCGACCGAGTACCGGCTCCGCTGTTGGTCGTTACCGCGATTGCCTGCGTGCAGACCGGCGCGGCTATCGCACGAACGCTCTTTGACGACCTCGGGGTGGCGGGAACTGCGCTGCTGCGCCTCGTTATCGCGGCACTGGTTCTGGTGGTCGTGCTGCGGCCGGCCGTGCGGTCGTGGACGCGTCAGCAATGGGGTGCGGCTGCGCTGCTCGGCGGCGCCCTGGCTGGCATGAACCTAGTGTTCTACCTGTCGTTGGATCTGGTGCCTTTGGGTGTCGCGGTGACGGTGGAGTTCCTCGGGCCGCTCTTGCTGGCCCTGGTTCAGACGCGCCGACCTATCGACTTTGCCTGGGTGGCGCTGGCCGGGGCCGGAGT